>CBDUGY010000123.1:0-8069 GCA_965367015.1 uncultured Ulvibacter sp. | reverse complement strand
ACAAAATACATCTTTAGCTTACCTTTATTTTTCACATCAATCTCTCCTCTGTACTCGCAGGGAAAAGTATCTTTAATTAAGGTATAGGTGTCTTCTGAAATATTTATTTTCCCGGGATCGGAGGTGGATTCCATGCGTGAAGCAATATTTACCGTGTCTCCCCAAATGTCGTAGGCAAACTTCTTAGTGCCCACTACACCTGCTACAACGGGACCTGTGTTTATTCCTACGCGTATGTCGAAGCGGGTTTCTCCTTCGGAAGTCTGAGATTTTACTTCTTTTACAAATTGAGTTATTTCGAAAGCAGCTCGTACCATTTTTACCGCATGATTCTCATAGTTATTGTGCAGGCCTCCGGCGCACATATAGGCATCCCCGACGGTTTTGATTTTTTCCAATCCGTGGGCTTCCATAATTGCATCAAATTTTGAAAAGTAAAAATCGATACTTGCCACCAGATCTTCCGGGGGTAAATTTTCTGCAAATTGAGTAAAGTCTTTAAAATCGGTAAACAAAACAGTTACCGAATCGAATTTCTTGGCACGGACTTTACCGTTTTTCTTCAGTTCTTCTGCAGTGGACGCAGGAAGGATATTCAGTAACAAATTTTCTGAAACAGCTTTCTCCTTCTCAATTAGATCTTTTGTGCGTTGTATAAAACGGTAACGCCTGTAGATAGCCACGGTTAGTATTATTATAAGCAGGAGCACAGCAATGGTAATATATATGACTGTTTGTTGGCGTTTGTCTTTCAGCGACTGAATCTCGGCGTCCTTTTCCAGTAGATCTACTTCTGTTTGCTTTTTCGCCACCTCATAATTAGTACGCTGATCGGCCATTTGCTGCACCTTTTCAATGTTAGCAACACTGTCTCTGTAGCTCACGTGGTCTTTATAATAAGAATGTGATTGCTTGAAGTTACCGGCTAGTTCATAGAGGATTGATAACTTTAAATTCGATTCACTGATCTGTTTTTTCAGGCCGTATTTCGAGGCTAATTCTAAACTTCGACTGGCATAAGAGACGGCTGTTTTCCAATCATTTTGTTCCAAATAAATGTCTGCCATATAAGTAAGGTACTCTGAAATGGCATAGTAATCCTCCATCTCTTCCAGTAAAACGATGGCTTCATTTATGTATTTTTTTGCTTCGGTGGGATTGCCTTGTTTGGCATACACCATCCCAATATTTCCGAGGTTATAGGCGCTGCCGATCTGGTAATCCAGATTTTTGAAAATCAATCCCGACTCCTCAAAATTTTGAAGTGCCAGGCGGTAGTTTTCACTATTAAAATGTTCATCCCCGGAGTTTAATAATGCAGTGGCAAGACTTAAGGAATCGTTTACCTTTCTGAGTATTTCAATAGATTTGGCATAATACATTTCTGCATTTTTGGCATTGCCAATTTCAGAATACACGTCGGCTATAGTGAGTAAGGCTCCTCCTTCGTACTTGCCATTTTCTACTTTTAAGGCGGCTTCACTGCTTTTAAAGAAGGCTTCAAGAGCAAGGGGCAACTCTCCCGCAAGGCGGTATGTTTGTCCTTTTTGGCTATAACCTCTGTATAGGTATAAATAATTTGAATCTTTTTGCGCTTGTTGTATTAATTCGTCGGCATATTTCAACGACAACTCAAGATCACTGGCAGCATTAAATGCCAAATTGCGCAGCAATTCCAATTTTTCTTCCCCTGTTACATTGCCACTGGCATAGATGAGTCTCAAGCTATCGGCCACCGCCTGATCCTGAGCAAAACTATTTTGTGCAAACAAGAAAAAGAAGCCTATTAAAAGATAATAGGCTTTGTATTTTGCAATCATATTGTAATTATTGATTGAGTCTGAGTTTCGGGTCTAAAGGATATGGACGCGTAGATTTTCCGTGGGTTATAGTAAAGTTGATGGTATAGTTGTCATCAGAAAATGGAATTTGGAGGTTCGCCACAGTTCCATGAACTTTCCCATCTGCACTCGCTCTCAAGGGAGGGGTTTCAGTAAAAAAATAAGGATTATCTGCTCCAGAATTCTGAGATACTGAATCTAAGGTCACAACGTATTCTCTATCCGCTCCTAATGGCTCATAAGCACGAATTTCCCAAACCATTTGTTTTCCTTTATAAATATCGGTTTCAAAGTTTTTATTCGAAGAACCGAAAGGGCTTTCTAAACCTTCACCATCCGAAAGATAGGTGTTGTCATCAATCTGACGTTCGTTGGGAGGATAAGGCAGATTGAACAAATCACTTGATTTTACCGTTACAATAATCTTTCGGTCTCTTGGTTTAGATTCGACATCTTTGTTGGTCATTTCTTTTGGATTCATAATTATATATTTAATTGGTTATGTTATCAATTAAAAAATGGGGATATCGAAAAATTATAAGATAGGGGAAGAATTATTCATAAAAGATAGTGAATATTAGTGAGTTACTAAATAGTTTTTAATTGAAAATTGGAGAGTGAACAAATTTCGAAGAAGGTCCCCTCGAAGAAATCTTAGAAAAAGAATAGGAGAGGGGATTGGACTCTATATGATTTAGACGCGAACAGATTAACTATTACTTAGTGTAATTCATCGTATGTACTAGCTTTTCGCTTTTATCTAAATATTTCCACGATTATTGGTAAAGGTTCCTACGCATTCTATCACACCTTCCAGATTATAATCTACCCACTTTCCATTTCCCACACCATCAACATATTCCTGCATTGTCTGATAGTTCCCATTGTCATATTTTCCGTACAGTATACCCGTAAAAGGAGTATTGGTTCCGGTTTTGTAATAAACCGATCCTAATTTGTAGGCCTTTTGATACGTATCGCTCATAAAACCATTTCCTGATCATTAGATAAAGATTGAGCCAATGGGATGTAGTAAATAAATATTAAAAGGATAGTTAGAAATAATGTTTTCAAAATCAAGATCTTACTGTGAATAATTTAAGCCAAAATACAGTTAAATTTTTTATACTCTGTTAACTTTGAATTATTTTTGTTTAAATAAATTACGATAAAGTTAAACAATATTATGAAGCTAGTAGTCATTATTTTATTTCTGAGTGTTATGGTACAAAACGATTCTTCTTATATATATGATTTCACAAATAACAAAAATACCTCCGGCTGGTACGTAGTAAATGATGGAGTTATGGGTGGGTTATCCCAAGGAAAGCTAACTATTAATGATGCCGGTAACGGACTTTTTAGTGGTTACGTAACTACTGAAAACAATGGCGGATTTTCTTCCATCCGTTTTGAATTTGACCCTAAAGATGCATCGAGATTCGAAAATGTCATTTTAAAGCTGAAAGGTGATGGTAAATCGTATCAATTCAGAATAAAAGAAAAATCATCTCAACGCTATTCGTATATATCGACTTTTAAAACCACCGGAGAGTGGCAGGTGATAAGCCTTCCTTTTGATTCATTTTATCCCGGTTTCAGAGGAAATATTCTTGACAAACCCAATTATTCAGGAGAAATAATGGAAGAAGTTGCCATTTTAATAGGCAATAAGAGAAAAGAATCCTTTTCGCTCGAAATTGAAAGCATTTCATTGAAATAAACCTGTTTATATTACTAATAAATCAAAAACACCCTGCTCATGGATTACATTACTATCGCGTTACAATGCATCGTCGGTTTCAGCATCCTAAATGTATGGCTTATACAAAACAAAAAACCAACCCAATGGCGGGGAGGGGATGCCACTACAATCATTGAAGAATTTAAAGTATACGGACTGCCGGTTTGGTCATGCTATGTTATTGGCACTCTAAAAGTGCTGTTGGCTATTGGATTACTAGCTGCAATCTGGTATCCTGAACTAAGACAATTCTCAGCTTTGGGACTGGCTGCGCTGTTGCTTGGCTCTATTGCTATGCATTTAAAGATTAAAGATCCAATAAAGAAATCCTTACCGGCTTTCTTATTCCTACTAATGTGTTTATATATAGCTTTTCCGTTGTAAGCGAACCATAAAATATTGCTCTCGAAGCTATCATAAAATTTATGAGTTTAATCACTTTTTTGACAATTTTTTCTGGAGCTTCGTTTCTGTTTTTCGGATTGGCCTGTTTTACTTCTCCCCAAATGAAATCTGAGTTTGAAAGATATGGTCTTATAAACTCAAGAGTCTGGGTAGGCGTGTTGCAGTTACTGGGAGCTCTGGGTTTGTTTGTGGGGGCTTTATATTCCCCGTTGATCCATGCCATAGCAGCAATCGGACTTTCAGTCTTAATGATCTTAGGTTTTTTGGTAAGAATAAGGATACGGGATTCGTTTATTCAATCGGCTCCGTCATTAATGTATGCCTTTCTCAATACTTTTATAGCAATTTTGTTGTGGGAAGGCTATGACTGATTTATTAAAATCGTAGATAGCATACCGGCCTTATCTCAGGAAATAATTCCTTCGGAAACATTTTGGAATACCTTACAATCTCACTGCGGCAAAGCTTATGAAGGGAAACTTGTATTACCTGAAGAAGATGAAGCATTTGGCGGAAAAAGACTTGTGATGCACCTTCGAGCGTGTAGTGACAACGAAATCAAAATTCCATTTTACGTGGGTGATGATAGGTCGAGAACTTGGATTCTCTCGTTCAATGCAGGCATCATTTCCCTAAAACACGATCATCGTCACGAAGATGGATCCGAAGATGATGTCAATTTCTACGGGGGTACTTCTACGAACGCCGGGAAAGGAGATATACAGTTTTTCCCTGCCGATGTACATACTCAAAAAATGATCCCCGCCGCCGCAACTAATGTTTGGTGGATAACTATAGACGACACAACCTTTACCTATAATTTAAAAAGATTGGGCACCGATCGACTTTTTAAGGTGGCTATGGACCTTAGCAAGCCTGTTGCCGAACCCGAAGCTCCATGGGGCTGGAAGGAGTAAATTGCTTGTAATGCTGAATTCTGACTTATAGCTCCGATGAAATTTTAAATGCGAATACTTAGTCTAATTTCCATGTTGGATATCGCTACCTTTGCGGAATATATTTATAGCTGAAACACTTCCCTATATAATGGCCACTAATCAGAACTTACCAGACTCTCCAACAAAAATTTCTTCCGAAGAAATAGATAAATGCATTGCAATATTAGAGCGATTAGTAACCGATACCGACCAAATATTCGATATCCCGAAAGATAAACGGACTGCGCTGTTAAAAGTCTCCGGAATGCTCTCCAGACCGAGTAGGGAAGAGTTCTCCCGTCGGAAGAAAGATGGAAAGAAGGCTGCCAAACGAAAAATTGCCGCCAGAGATAAGTCGGCTCGCAAAGAAACCGGCATTAGAAGTGCGCGTGAAGCCATTATCTTTGAAGCCCCTAAACTTCTAGGGATTTCCGATCTGGCCAATAAGGAACAGCGAGTTTTAGAATCTTCCCGGAATTGTTATGTCTGTAAGGCAGAGTTCAACAAACTGCATCACTTTTACGATACTATGTGTACCGACTGTGGAGATTTCAATTATGCGAAGCGTTTTCAGAATGCAGATGTAGCGGGGCAGGTTGCAATTATAACCGGCTCACGACTAAAAATAGGCTATCATATTACTTTGATGCTGCTGAGAGGGGGAGCCACGGTAATCGCTACCACTCGTTTTCCGGTAGATTCGGCATTGCGGTTTTCGAAAGAAGATGATTTCGCTGAATGGGGCGATCGCTTAAAGATCCACGGTCTTGACTTACGCCATATTCCCAGCGTGGAGATTTTCTGTAATTATATAGAGCAGAAATACGACCGCCTGGATATTTTGATAAACAATGCGGCCCAAACGGTGAGGCGTCCGGCGGGCTTTTATTCACATTTGATGGAAAATGAGGAAAGACCATTAGAATCCTTACCGGCAAATGTGCGCGATTTACTGGCAGACCATACATCTTGCTTAGACGAGCTAAAGTTGCTCACTTCGGGCACGTCTTCCAACAAAAATATGCCGGTTACCTGGCACGGTCCCGAACCCGGAATCGGGCTAAGAGCTTCGGCAAAGCTATCTCAAATTCCGTATAGTTTCGATAATACGCTGGTGGCGAAGGAGGTTTTTCCAGAGGGTGAATTAGATGCCGACTTACAACAGGTAGATCTACGAAAGACCAACAGCTGGCGATTGAAACTTGGTGAAATCGAAACTACCGAAATGATCGAAGTACAACTCGTTAATGCGGTGGCACCCTTTGTTTTATGCAACCGGCTTTCAGAAATAATGAAAAAAGAAAATACCGGTATGAAGCACATAATCAACGTCGCGGCAATGGAAGGTAAGTTTTTTCGCTTCTTTAAAGAGAGCAGGCATCCACATACCAATATGGCGAAGGCGGCTCTAAATATGCTCACGCATACTTCGGCAATGGCTTTGGCGAAGGACGGGATTTATATGAATGCAGTAGACACCGGCTGGGTAACCGATGAAGACCCAATAGAATTGGCAAGAAAAAAAGAGGAACTCCACGATTTCCAACCTCCTTTAGACATCGTTGATGGCGCCGCGCGAGTGATGGACCCGTTGTTTGATGGTATTAATACCGGGAAACACTGGTCTGGTAAATTCTTAAAAGATTATGTTCCTATAGATTGGTAGGGAGAACTCAGTTCAGTTCAATAAAATTTCAGATCACAGATATTAAAATCTTCAAAAACGTTCTCTCGATTGGCCTATGGATAGGTTAATTAGTGAGATGGCAAACAATTGGCAATTTCAACAAAAAGGGTCAAATTAACGATAAAGTGTAATAATAATAGATTAAAAGCAAATTTTAGCAGGAAAAATCTTATTAATTCATAATTTTTTTTTACATTGTTCATCCAAACCTAAGTTAAATTATAAAATATCCCCTCATGAAAAAAATTGTATTAATAGTCGTAATGCTTATAGCAGTCCCTGCTCTTAAAGCGCAGAAAAAAGAAATAAAAAAAGCCCAAAGGGATATAAGTGCCGGAAACTATGCTAGTGCTGCTTCACATTTGAGTCAGGCAAAAAGAATTTTTGCAGCTGCTGATCAAAAAACACGTTCAGAATATTACGTGGTTCAGGCCGAACTGACTCTTGCTCAGAAGGAATTAGACGTAGAACAAATAGAGTTCATTTCTCATTCTATAAAACTTGCAAACAGTTTCGAGGTTACTCCGGCTCTTCAGGATAGAATCACTCAAATTAATTTAAAGATCAATCAGTTTTCCGCGAAAGTTGCTGCGGGTGAGTTTGCGAAGAAAAATTATTCGGATGCTGCCAGCCTCTTTAATACAGCCTATCAATCTTCGCGGGATACGCTTCACCTTCTTAAAGCTGCCAGAAGTCATTTACTGGCCAAGGAGTATGAAGATGCTTACAAAACATACAACCATCTCTTTTTAATGGGATATACCAATGCGAAAACGCATTATGTGGCTACCAATGTAACGACGAATAACAAACAGCGATTTCCTTCAATAGAGTTACGAGATGAAGCCATTACCGCAGGTTTATTTAAACATCCCGAAAATCTAACAAGCAACAGTAAACTACCCGAAATATTACGAGGTATCACAGTGGCAGCAATAGCGCTTGATAAAAAATACGCAGCTGTGGCTATAATTGACCGAGCCTTAGCTAAAACTCCGGGAGATAAAATGCTTTTGAATCAGGTATCTCATTTATATGAGCAGTTAGATGCACATGATAAATACAATGCAATTGTAGATCGGCTACTGAAAGATTCTCCTAATGACCCGAACTTATATTATAATTCAGCCGTAACCAGTGCAGAGAATAACGATATCGAACGGGCAAAGAGTTTATATAAAAAAGCCTTAGAGATAGATCCTAAATTTACTAATGCGAAGATTAATTTATCAACGCTGCTTTTAGAAAAAGACAAGGTTATAAACGACGAAATGAATGCTTTAGGAGTATCGGAAGCTGATGACGCCCGATATAAAGAATTAAAGCTGGAGCGTAACAAGCTCTACAATGAGGTGCTCCCATATTTAGAAAGTATCGTTAAGTCGCAACCCCAGAATGGCGACTTTGCAAAAAAGCTAATGAATATTTATAACTTTATAGGTGCAAATTCTAAT
>CBDUGY010000122.1:0-8332 GCA_965367015.1 uncultured Ulvibacter sp. | reverse complement strand
CGATGGCCGCTAATTTTGTATTCATTTCAGATAACCAGGCAATATAGAAATCACTAACTCGGTAAAATTCTTGGCGGTGCTCATCCATCCAGACTTTATTATTGTTCTTTTGAAGCCGTTTTAAAAAATTGAAGAGATCACTGAAGCTCATACCTAATCCTTAAAATTTAATTGTAAAGATACCTAGAACTTTAATAAAACTTTACGAATAACCAATTGTTAAAATTTGTAGGTTTGTGCAATAATTTAACATAAACATCATTAACATGAAAAAAATAGCATTTATTGCTTTAACAGCGTTGGTTGTTGGAACTTCATTTACTTCTTGCAGAGACAAAAAAGAAATGTCTGAAAAAGAAGAATTGATTCAGGAAATGAAAGAGGACGGTGCCGAAATCAAGATAAAGGAAGATGACGGGGATGTAAAAATCAAGATGGAAACTGAGGACAAGGAAGTGAAGATCAAAGAAGATGACGGTGATACAAAAATCAAAATTGACAACGACAACTAATTTTTAGTCGAACCAAAAATTTTAAAACGACTCCGAATGGAGTCGTTTTTTTTTATGTGTTCATACTATTGATTTGTCCTTTTAACTCCTGCATCGATTGTTGTAATTGCCTGAGGAGAGTACTATCATTCGGCTCATCGATCCCAAAAGTAAGCTTGCTATTTACCAGCCAAAGTTCCTGAACATCCTTTATTTCAACATCGATAGGTAAATACTCGTCATTTAGCGAGATAAGGCGAACTTTTCCGGGTGCATTTGGCACTTTTTGAAGCTTTTTTACCAGCACAGAATCTTTTAACACTACAATATAGATTTTACTATCGGTGGCTTCTGCAATACTGGGTACTGCCCTCCCCAATACCCATTCATTAGGACGAATATTCGGCAACATACTATCGCCTTCCACCTGAAATCCACGATAGGTAGCATTCCTGTATTCCGGTAGCGGAATATTAAAAGCCGGTAAGGTTTCATACCATTCTACATCCTGTATATTATGAGGATATCCGGCAGCTGCTTTCTGATTAACTAATAAAATGGTTTCTTTTTCTTCGGAATTTAATGTGATAACTTTCGGACTCACATCGCCTCCGTTTATATCAATATATTGCGTGAAACTTTTACCAAAAAGCCACAGCGGATTAATGTTATAATTTTGCAGTAATTGCATGACAACTTTTCCCGAAAGCTTTGTCTTTCCTCGTTCTATATCGGCAGTACTTGACCCTATATCGAGCAAATCTGCAAAGGCTTGTTGGGTTAAATGCAACTCCTCTCTTACTTTTTTGAATCGTCGTGCTTCTATTGAAAGTTTAGTATCCATACTCAAAGATATCACTTTTAGGAATATATCCAAATAATTAATGGAATTATTCCGATTATATTGGATATATTCCATATTTTTGTAATCATTCCAAATCAACGCTATGAATTTTGAAAGAATCAAGGAGAAATTAAATATTCTCGCTGATGCAGCTAAATATGATGTGTCCTGCTCCTCCAGTGGAAGCAAACGAGCTAATAAAAATAAAGGTCTCGGTGACAGTAGCGGTATGGGTATCTGCCATACATATACTGAAGATGGTCGGTGTGTTTCTTTGCTGAAAATTTTGTTAACCAATCATTGCATATTCGATTGTGCCTATTGTGTTACAAGAAGGAGTAATGATATTAAACGAGCGGCATTTAAAGTTCAGGAGGTCGTTGACCTTACCATCAGCTTTTACCGTCGTAATTATATAGAAGGTTTGTTTTTGAGTAGCGGAATTTTCAAAAATCCCGACTATACCATGGAACGTTTGATTTTGGTCGCTAAAAAGCTGCGGGAAGAAGAGAATTTTAATGGGTATATTCACTTAAAATCTATACCCGGCGCCAGCGATGAGCTCATGAGACAAGCAGGCTTATATGCAGATAGATTGAGTGTCAATATTGAGATCCCTTCCGAAAAAGGTTTAAAACTGTTGGCTCCCGAAAAGGACCGCAAGGACTTTATTAAGCCAATGGAAAAGGTGAAAAACGAAATTATTCAGTATAAAAACGAAAAAAAGCTCATTAAAAGTACGCCTCTTTATGCGCCAGCCGGACAAAGTACACAGATGATCGTAGGAGCCAGTGGTGAAACCGATGCAGAGATTATGTACACCTCTGCCTATTTCTACAAGAAATTCAATTTAAAACGAGTTTATTATTCCGGCTATATCCCTATAAGCCATGATTCCCGTCTCCCGTCTATCGGGACAGATGTTCCTTTACTGCGAGAAAACAGATTGTACCAAACCGATTGGTTACTCCGATTTTACGGTTTCGATATTCGCGAATTATTAAATAAGGATAATCCGAATTTAGATGCGGATATCGACCCTAAGTTGAGTTGGGCACTTCGCAATCCAGAATTTTTTCCAGTCGATATAAATAAAGCCGACAAAAATATGATAGCCCGAATTCCGGGGATTGGGATGAAATCGGTTTATAAAATTATTCAGGCAAGACGTTTCAGAAAATTGAATTGGGAACATTTAAAAAATATCGGAATAGCCATGAATCGTGCCAAATACTTCATGGTTTGTGATTCAAGGAATTTTGAAACTAAAGATCGTACTCCGGCGCAGATTAAAGGACTAATTCTCCAAAATTCTAAGAGCAAATTTGCGGGAACTTACAGTGCGCAGCTAAATTTATTCGATAATTTTTCAACCCGGACAGCATGAGAACAGTTTTGCGTTACGACAGGAGCTTTAACGGTTTCCTGTCGGCGGTTTTTATGATTTATGAAGAAAATTTAAAAGAAGTAGCTATTGTTAAAAACGACTTAGCTATGGAAAATTTTTTCGATACATTCCAGGATGTGCTTACGGACGAAACAAAAGCAGAGCGAGTACTAACAGCCTTAAAAAAAAAGTGTTCTTCAGAAGGTTTAATAAGACTATACAAAGCATTTCTCAGTGAACTTCCGGAAATTGAAAATTCTATGCTGGATTATATTCGTTTAGCATTTTCAGAAAAAAATGATATTGACAAAAATTTTTCACATCCATCTGTTTTAAAACTCTCCAAAGTTGCTAAAATGGTGAGCAGAGAAAAGCACAGAATGGATGCTTTTATTCGCTTCAGACTTACCCAAGAAGATATTTATTTTGCGACTATCGCACCAGATTTTAACGTCCTTCCTTTAAACGAAAAGCATTTCAGAAAAAGGTATGCCGATCAAAAATGGATTATTTATGACATTAAAAGAGGATATGGATTATTTTACGATTTAAATAAAGTGATAAGTATTGAAATTGAGTTGGATAAACATGTGAATTCAAGCCTTTACAATGAAGTATTTTTTACATCCGAGGAACTTCAGATGGAAGAATTATGGAAAAATTATTTTAAAAGCACGAACATCGAAACGCGTAGAAACATGCGATTACACGTAAAACATGTTCCAAAGAGGTATTGGAAATATTTAAGTGAAAAGCAAATATTGTCGAAAAATTAGTTAATTTTGACGCTTATTAATCACAAACCCTATCAACAATGAAAAAAGTTATTTTAACATTCGCTTCTATTTGTTTAGTTGCTTCTATTTACTCTTGTCGAGAAACTAAAGAGGAAAAAGTAGAAGATGCATTAGAACAAGCTGCAGATGACGTCGAAGACGCAATGGACGACGACGATGTGTCTGATGCCTTAAATGAAGCAGGAGATGCAATCGAAAATGCCGCTGACAAAACTGAAAATGCAGTTAAAGATGCAGCCAACAAAACTGGCGATGCTATCAAAAAAGGCGCAAATGAAGTGAATGATGAGATTCAAGGGAACGACGATAACTAATTATCGCCTTTCTTAAAAAAATGAAAATCCCTCATCTTCCGATGAGGGATTTTTTATGCGTCAAATTGAGCGGGGGACTAATTTGACACCACAATAAATTCAGATCTTCTATTTTCTTCATGCACATAATCTGCACATTTTACTCCATTGGAGCATTGATTAACGAGTGATGTTTCCCCGAAACCTCTTCCTGTGATTCTTGAACGTTTAATTCCTCCAATGTTAATTATATATTCCATTGTTGCCTGTGCCCGTCTTTCAGATAACGTTTTATTATAATCGTCATTTCCCCGACTGTCCGTATGTGATCTTACATCAATTTTCATAGTAGGATACTCTCGAAGTACAGCAATTACTTTTTGAAGTTCTAAAGCGGCATCCTTACGGATATTATAACGATCAAGATCGAAATAAATAGGATTTAAATTTAACACTTTTGCTAAATCACTTCCCACAGCAATTGGTGAAACCGTTAAGTCTTTCCCTTTCTCGAGCAGTAAAGATAATTCATTAATCTTATTGTAATCCTTGGAAGTTGCAAAAGACTTTTCTTTGGTAGAATACTCCTCCTTCGTTGAACGCACCGAATATATTTTTGCACATTCCAATTCGAAATTGAAAGCTCCATCGTTCAGCGACATAGACTCCGCAAGTATTTCATTGTTGTTATCTAAGAGCTGAACCTTCGCATTGGCAATTGGTTCTTTACTTTTCTCATTCAACACAAAACCTTCCAAACTTTGTACACATTTTGTTACCAACGGCGCTATTCTTTTCAATCTATAAATATCATCATCGCCTTTGCCTCCCTTTCTGTTAGACGCGAAATAACCAAATTCGGTAGCTGCATCTATGATAAAAGTGAAATCATCGACAGAACTATTAATCGGACTCCCAAGATTATAAACTTCTCCGAAACTATTGTCACCGTCAATTTCAGTAACAAAAACATCTAATCCTCCCAAGCCTACATGGCCATCGGAAGCAAAAAACAATTTGTTATCTGCGCTTACAAAAGGAAAAGTTTCACGTTCCTTAGTGTTAATTGCATCACCCAAACTTACAGGTGCACTAAAACCATCTGTTGTAATTTTTACCTTGTAAAGATCTGAAAAACCTTTCCCCCCCGGCATATCGCTGGCGAAGTAGAGGGTTCTTTCATCTACACTAAGCGCAGGATGTGCGACAGAATATTCATTATTATTGAAAGGAAGCTCTTCAATCTCCCAATTGCCTTTGTCATTTAATATCCCTCTGTATAGTTTTAAACGATTAGTACCATTTGTATCTTTTTTATAATTTCCCTTGGTATAATTATTCCGTGTGAAGTAAACGGTTTTTCCATCTTTAGTGAATACAGCGGTTGATTCATGAAATTTTGTATTGATTTTTCCGCTTAATGGCTCTATTTTCTTATCCTTTTTAGTAGCACTCAGGTTTACAGTATACAAATCGAGAAAGGGTTGTTCATTCCAATCGTGAGTTCTTGCACCCTTTTTGTTTTTCTGTCCGTTAGAAGCAAATACCAGATTATCTAAATAATAAGCCGGTGCAAAATCTGAAAGACTGGAATTAAACTTGGCAATTTCAATTTCGAAGCGTTCGGTAGCTTGAATGTCTTTCAAGTAATCTCTTTCCTTATCATAGAATTCAGCTCTGTTGTCATTTCCATTCTTCTGATAGAATTCGTCCATTATTTTGTCTGAAAGCTCATAACTTTTTGCGCTTTTCAGCGATTGAGCATAACGAAATAGATAATCGGGAGATATTTCCGAAGCGTAGTCGGTGTATAATGCTTTATACCATTTTACAGCATTTCCGTAGTCGGCAGTGAAATAGTAAGAATCACCTAATTTCTGAAGAATATCGGCAGAACGAAATCCGTTTTCAACTACTTTCAGATAAGCTTGTTGAGCATCCACAAAGGCATACTCATTATATTCTTTATTACCTTTTTTAATTTTACCTTCCTGTGCGACTGAAGTTGCTGTCACCAGAAAAATAAAAGCTAAAAATGTCTTAATTATATATTTCATGTTCATGTAATTTTTTTCGAATTAAAAGAATCTAGGAGATACCATATTTTCATTGCTTTTGAAGATTTCAAATCTTAGAAAAATCTCGAAAGAGCCGTTATTATACCTCTGAAGCTGAGTTGTTTCACGATCATAGGCCAATCCGAGCATTAACTGATCTGATATCTGGAAACCAACCATAGCACTTAAAGCAGCACTCCAACGATAAGCAAGACCAAGTGAAAACTTTTCATTAATTAGGGCATTCGCCGAAAGATCTACTTGTAAGGGAGCACCTTGCACTAATTTAGTTAAAAGGGCCGGCTTTAATTTAACATCTTCTGAAACATCAAAAGTATGCCCCGCGATTAAATAATAATTGATTTTTTCCTTTGCCGTAGAGCTACCGGTGCTTCCTGGGTTCGTTGAAGACTCATCGAAATGTTCAGTCTCCAAAATATTTGGCGCACTCAATCCGATATAAAATTTATCCGTAAAATAGTACGCTCCGGCTCCGAATTGCGGAGAGAACTTGTTATCGATAAAAATTTCAGCATCGGGATCTCCCGGATTAAAAGCTCCTTCATAAGCTCGAGCTGCATCTACATCTAATAAATGAGCTCCTCCCTTTAGCCCAAGATTAAGTCTTCCCTTTTCTGAAACATTCAGGGTATAACTAAAATCCAAGTCTACATAAGTTTCTTGAGTAATAAATATTTCATCTCTAACCACATTCAAACCAAGTGCAATTTTATTTGCAATAGGTGAATGGAGGGAAGCAGTGTATGTTTTTGGTGTACCTTTTATATCATTCCCGAACCATTGATTTCTATACAATCCCAGAAAGCTGAATACATCTCTGGAACCTGCATATGCCGGGTTTATACTTAAAGTGTTATACATATACTGCGTGTATTGAGCGTCTTGCTGTGCAGAAGATGTAGTAGTATAAAATCCTAAAATTAATAGAACTAAAAAGGTTAAATTAATATTTTTCATACGTTTTGTATTAAACCTATCGGGCTATTTACCCGATAGGTATTTTTTTCTAATTATTATTTTCTGTTGATGTATAATGGACCAGCTAATCTCCTTGTGTTCCCGTCGTCGTTTACGTATGTTAATACATAATAATACGTTCCTACAGGTAATTGCTCAGATTGAGTAATGGTAACTCTACCGTTTGATATTCCTCTAAAGAAATTATCTCCGAGTCCGTATCCTTTAGTTTCATATACTTTTACTCCCCATCGGTTATAGATTTCAACGGTATTATCCGGATATCTATCGATACCTCTAATTACAAACACATCGTTTAGCCCATCACCGTTTGGAGTCATGATATCAAAAATGTCGAGATTGTCGTCAGAGTTGACGTTTCCGTTATTACATTCTAAGAAATCAGGAATACCATTGTCATTGTTATCTCCGATTTCATCTCCATTTGGAATACCATCTCCTTTACCATCACAATCACAATCTGCATTCTCCCAGAAAATTGTTGGAACTAACGTTTGATTTTCATAATTGAAATCACAAAGATCAAGTGGGTCTGTGCCATCATTTATTTCAACGCCATTTGGTACACCATCACCATCACAATCAGTTTCCAGCCATAAAATTGAAGGTGGCACTGTTTGACTTGTGAAAATAAAATCACATAAGTCTAATGGATTTGTACCGTCATTCACTTCATCCTCATTAGTAACACCATCTCCATCACAATCAAGAGCGTTCCATTCTGAACTTGTCGGTAATGTTTGGCTGGTAGCAACATAATCACAAGGATCGAAAGGATTTGTACCATTATTGATCTCATCTCCATTTGTTACTCCATCACCATCACAATCAAGATTATTCCAGTTTGAATTAATAGGCAGAGTTTGACTGGCTAGTATAAAATCACAAGGATCCAGCGGATTGGTACCATCATTTACTTCATCTCCATTTGTTACACCATCTCCATCACAGTCTAACGCGTACCAAGCAGAACTTGGTAGTACCGTCTGACTTGCAAGTACAAAGTCACAGGGATCTTGAGGATCTGTTCCGTCACCCACTTCAACGCCATTAACAACTCCATCTCCGTCACAATCTAAAGTGTTCCAGAAATTAGAAGGGGTTAGCGTTTGGCTCGCAGTTACAAAATCACATGGGTCTTGAGGATCAGTTCCATCAATTATTTCTTGTCCGTTTGTTACTCCGTCACCGTCGCAATCAGCATCATTCCAAGCACCACTTGTAGGTAATGTTTGAGAAGCTGTTACATAATCACAAGGATCTTGAGGATCAGTTCCATCGTTTATCTCATCTCCATTTGTCACACCATCACCATCACAATCTAATGCGTTCCAGGCGGCTGACACAGGTAGAGTTTGACTCGCTGCCTCATAATCACATGGGTCTTGAGGATCAGTTCCATCAATTACTTCTTGTCCGTTTGTTACTCCGTCACCGTCGCAATCAGCATCATTCCAAGCACCA
>CBDUGY010000121.1:0-8635 GCA_965367015.1 uncultured Ulvibacter sp. | reverse complement strand
TCAAACAAAGACAAGGATAAGTTATGGCAAGAATCGCAGGTGTAGATATCCCGAAGCACAAAAGGGGTGTAATCGCGTTAACGTATATCTTCGGTATCGGCAAGAGCCGTGCAGAGGATATTCTGAAAAAAGCCGAGGTTAACGAAGACAAAAAAGTAAGCGAATGGAACGATGATGAAATCGGTGCTATTCGTGATGCTGTTAGCTCTTTCAAAATCGAAGGTGAATTACGTAGTGAAGTTCAATTAAGCATTAAACGCTTAATGGATATTGGTTGTTACAGAGGTATTCGTCACAGATCGGGTCTTCCTTTAAGAGGACAACGTACTAAGAATAACTCTCGTACTAGAAAAGGAAAACGTAAAACTGTTGCTAACAAGAAAAAAGCAACTAAATAAAACCTAACGTTATGGCAAAGACAACACAAAAAACTACAAAAACAGTTAAGAAACGTAAGGTTATTGTTGAATCAACTGGAGAAGCGCATATCAATGCCTCCTTCAACAACATTATCGTTTCGTTGACAAATAAGAACGGAGATGTTATCTCTTGGTCCTCAGCCGGTAAAATGGGCTTCCGTGGATCAAAGAAAAACACTCCTTATGCAGCTCAATTGGCATCAGAAGATTGCGCAAAAGTTGCACACGACGCCGGTTTGCGTAAAGTAAAAGTTTACGTAAAAGGGCCAGGAAACGGTAGAGAATCTGCAATACGTTCCATCCACAACGCAGGAATTGAAGTAACTGAAATTATCGATGTTACTCCAATGCCGCACAACGGATGCCGTCCTCCTAAAAGAAGAAGAGTTTAATTAATTATAAATATCAATCTGAAGGATAAAAAACTAAAGGATTAACGTAAGACCTTAATTTAGTTTTCCTTCATAACCTTAAATTAGAAATGGCAAGATATACTGGTCCAAAAACTAAAATCGCCCGTAAGTTCGGGGAAGCAATCTTCGGAGACGACAAATCTTTCGAAAAAAGAAACTACCCTCCAGGGCAACACGGTAACGCACGTCGCCGGGGTAAAAAATCTGAATACGCAATCCAATTGATGGAGAAGCAAAAAACAAAATACACTTATGGTATTTTGGAGCGTCAGTTCAGAAATATGTTCAAAAAAGCAACAGCTGCCCCAGGAATTACAGGTGCCGTTTTGCTTCAATATTGTGAGTCCCGTTTGGATAACGTAGTGTACAGAATGGGGATTTCTCCAAGTCGCTCCGGTGCCAGACAATTGGTTTCTCACCGTCACATTACCGTTAATGGTGAAAAAGTAAACATTCCTTCATACCAGTTAAAGCCTGGAGATGTAGTAGCTGTTAGAGAGAAGTCGAAATCTCTTGAAGCTATCGAAAGTTCGTTAGCTAATGCTAGCCACACATATGAGTGGATTACTTGGAATACTGAAACGAAAGAAGGAACATTTGTATCTGTACCACAACTTATTCAGATACCGGAAAACATAAACGTACAGTTTATCGTCGAATTATATTCAAAATAATTAAAACACACGAGTCACACTATGGCAGTATTTAGTTTTCAGAAGCCTGATAAAGTTATCATGATCAATTCAACCGATTTCGAAGGGAAATTTGAATTTCGCCCTTTGGAACCAGGTTACGGACTGACCGTTGGTAACGCATTAAGACGAGTATTACTTTCTTCATTAGAAGGATTTGCAATTACTTCGGTACGTATCGAAGGTGTAGACCACGAGTTTTCAACAATTGCAGGAGTAGTCGAAGATGTAACCGAAATCATTTTGAACTTAAAACAAGTTCGTTTTAAAAGACAAATTGATGAAATAGATAACGAAACTGTAACCATTTCAGTAAATAGCGGAGAGCAATTAACTGCTGGAGATTTCCAGAAATTTATTTCCGGTTTTCAAGTATTGAATCCTGATTTGGTTATCTGTAATATGGATAGCAAGGTTAATCTTAACTTCGAGATTACTATCGAGAAGGGAAGAGGTTATGTGCCTGCAGAAGAGAACAAGAAGGCAAATGCACCCCTTGGTACCATTTTCACAGATTCAATTTACACTCCAATTAAAAATGTTAAATATAGCATTGAAAATTTCCGTGTAGAGCAAAAGACAGATTACGAAAAATTAGTTTTCGAAATCATTACAGACGGATCTATTCATCCAAAAGATGCATTGACCGAAGCTGCAAAAACTTTGATTCATCACTTTATGCTGTTTAGTGACGAACGCATCACCCTCGAGGCCGATGAGATCGCTCAAACTGAAACTTACGATGAGGAGTCATTACACATGCGACAGTTGCTTAAAACCAAGCTAATTGATATGGATCTTTCGGTTCGTGCTCTTAACTGTTTAAAAGCGGCAGAAGTTGATACCTTGGGAGACTTAGTATCTTACAATAAGAATGATCTTATGAAATTCAGAAACTTCGGTAAGAAGTCCTTAACAGAGCTTGAAGAGCTTGTGAATGTTAAAGGTCTGAACTTTGGAATGGATCTTTCAAAATACAAATTAGATAAAGATTAATACATCATATTTTGCTCTCCCGACACTAAAGGTCGAGATTTGGTAGCAAGATGATGATTAAAAACAAATGTCATGAGACACGGAAAAAAAGTAAATCACTTAGGAAGAAAGACAGCACATAGAAAGTCGATGTTGGCTAATATGGCTTGTTCCCTGATTGAACATAAAAGAATTAACACTACTGTCGCTAAAGCAAAAGCTTTGAAGCAATTCGTAGAACCAATGATCACCAAATCTAAAGAAGATACTACACACAACCGTCGTATCGTAATGGCTAGATTGCGTCAAAAAGATGCAGTTACCGAGCTTTTTAGAGATGTTGCTACTAAAGTTGGAGATCGCCCGGGAGGATATACACGTATCATTAAGCTTGGGAATCGTTTAGGAGATAATGCAGATATGGCAATGATCGAATTGGTAGATTATAACGAATTGTACAATGCAGGAAAAGCTAAGAAAACGAAATCAACACGTCGTAGTCGTCGTGGCGGATCGAAACCTGCTGCCGCTCCCGTTGCAGAAACTAAAGCGACAAAAGAAGAAGAATAAATTTTCTAATTCATATATTTTGGAAAAGGACAAGCTGAAAAGTTTGTCCTTTTTTTTATGAAAAAATCAAGGGGAAATTTGAGTTCTTAAAAACATTTTAATTTTTGTTTAAAAGTTCTAGAGGCTTAATTGTAAACCTGCCTCATTTAAAGTATTTTTGCACAACATTTTAGCATTATGAAGTATCAAACCAGAAAGAAAGCATTAATCTTATTAGCAGACGGTACAATTTTCTACGGAAAAGTTGTTGGAGGAAAAGAAGGTTCCGCCTTCGGAGAAGTATGTTTTAATACAGGAATGACCGGTTATCAAGAGATATTTACTGACCCCTCTTACTTTGGTCAATTAATGGTGACCACAAATGCCCATATAGGGAATTACGGTACGAATGCCGACGAAGTGGAATCGGATGGCATCAAGATTGCCGGACTAATTTGTAGAAATTTCAGTTACCACACATCTCGTCCCGCTGCAGATGATTCGTTGGAAAATTTTTTAGATAAACACAATGTCTTAGCCATAAGTGATGTCGATACACGTGCACTCGTTAATTATATTCGGGATAACGGCGCAATGAATGCCGTTATTAGTACTGAAGTTGATAATATCGAATCTCTTAAAAAGCAATTGGCAGCGGTTCCCGAAATGAAGGGATTAGAGCTTGCCAGTAAGGTATCAACTAAAAAGCCGTATTTCTTCGGAAATGAAAACGCTACTTATAAAGTTTCAGCGTTAGATATTGGGATTAAGAAAAACATTTTGCGAAATCTGGCTGAAAGAGACTGCTATATTAAAGTGTTTCCATACAATGCGACTTTTACAGAAATGGAAGCTTTTAATCCGGACGGCTACTTTCTGTCTAATGGTCCCGGTGATCCGGAACCCCTTTCAGAAGCAATACAAACAGCTAAGAAAATTATAGACAAAGGTGAACCTTTATTTGGGATTTGCTTAGGGCACCAAGTGATTGCTCTAGCCAACGGAATTCCTACTTATAAAATGCATCATGGGCATAGAGGTATCAATCATCCTATTAAAAACCTACTCACAGGTAAAGGTGAAATAACTTCCCAAAATCATGGATTTGCTGTAAACCGAGAAGCCACGGAAGCCCATGGCGAGGTTGAAATTACTCATGTACATCTAAACGACCATACCGTGGCCGGCTTACGCATGAAAAATAAACCTGTATTTTCAGTGCAATACCACCCCGAAGCAAGTCCGGGACCACACGATGCATCTTATTTATTCGATCAATTCATAGATTCAATTAAATCTCATAAACTACAAACTGTATGAGTATTATAATAGACATTCACGCAAGACAAATTTTTGATTCCAGGGGCAACCCAACTATTGAGGTGGATGTTATCACAGAGAATGGCTATATGGGTCGCGCTGCAGTTCCTTCAGGGGCTTCAACAGGGGAACATGAAGCTGTTGAACTTAGAGATGGTGGTACCGATTATATGGGTAAAGGTGTGCTCAAAGCCGTTGAAAATGTGAACGGAAAAATTGCGGGAACACTCTTAGGAGTTTCTGTGTTTGAGCAGGCATTGATTGATAAAATCATGATCGATTTAGATCATACACCAAACAAATCAAAGCTGGGAGCTAATGCTATATTGGGTGTTTCTCTTGCCGCGGCAAAAGCAGCAGCCAATGAATTAGGGATGTCCCTATATCGTTATGTTGGTGGGGTTAGTGCAAAGACACTCCCTGTTCCAATGATGAATATAATCAACGGGGGTTCACATAGTGATGCACCCATCGCATTTCAAGAATTTATGGTGATGCCCATAAAAGCGAAAAATTTTACTCATGCTTTAAAAATGGGTTCCGAGATTTTTCATAATCTTAAAAAAGTTTTACACGATCGTGGATTGAGTACAGCGGTTGGAGATGAAGGTGGATTTGCGCCTACTCTCAAGGGAACAGAAGATGCATTAGATACTATTGCTAAAGCAGTTTCGAATGCAGGCTATAAACTTGGTGATGAGGTTATGATAGCGCTCGATTGCGCTGCAGCCGAATTTTATATCGACGGAAAATATGATTATAAAAAATTTGAAGGCGACAACGGTAAAGTGAGAACATCAAAAGAACAAGCCGATTATCTAGCTGAATTATCTTCGAAATATCCAATAATCTCAATAGAAGATGGAATGGATGAGAATGACTGGGAAGGTTGGAAATATCTTACCGAGAAAATTGGGAATAAAGTTCAACTTGTGGGTGATGATCTCTTTGTAACAAATGTTGAAAGACTTTCAAGAGGAATCTCCGAAAATATCGCGAATTCTATTCTTATTAAAGTAAATCAGATAGGTACACTTACCGAAACTATCGCTGCTGTGAATATGGCTCATAATGCAGGCTATACTTCTGTAATGTCGCACAGAAGCGGTGAAACTGAAGATAATACCATTGCTGATCTGGCTGTTGCTCTAAACTGTGGACAAATAAAAACTGGTTCAGCTTCCCGTAGTGATCGTATGGCAAAATACAATCAATTACTCCGAATTGAAGAAGAGCTTGGAGAGGTGGCATATTATCCTAAAGAAAAAGCATTTAAAGTTTCTAACTAATAAGATTTAACCTCACATTTTCGTGAGGTTTTTCTTTTTCTATTAATATTAACTCTAATAATATATAATTAAGGATTATTTAACCTTGACTACAGGCTCTTTACTTCAATAATAGACCGAGATTTCGTATCTTAGCATTTCGAATTTTTAAAAAATCAACAGAATAATTTTATGTCAAAAACTGCTACACTCGAGATAGATGGTAAAAAATATGAGTTTCCTTTAATCAAAGGAACGGAAAATGAAGTTGCCATTGATATTAAAACACTTCGTGGCGTAACGAATGGAGTTACAACCCTTGATCCTGGCTACAAGAATACCGGTTCATGCGAGAGTGCCATAACTTTTTTAAATGGAGAGGAAGGTATTCTGCGATATAGGGGATATGCGATCGAAGAATTAGCTGAAAAGGCCGATTTTCTTGAAGTAGCGTACTTACTTATTTTTGGTGAACTTCCAACAAAAGCAGAGCTTGAGAAATTCGATGCAGACATCAAGGCACAGTCGCATGTAGATGAAGATGTGAAGAAAATTCTGGATGGTTTTCCAAAATCCGCTCATCCAATGGGTGTCTTGTCATCATTAACTTCGGCTTTGGTTGCTTTTAACCCAACTTCAGTTAATGTAGATAGTGAGGAAGAAATGTACAATGCTATTGTTCGAATTATGGCCAAGTTTCCGGTACTTACCGCTTGGGCGTATCGTAAAAGAGCTGGTCTTCCTTTGGATTACGGCGATGATTCCCTGGGCTATGTAGAGAACTTCCTGAAAATGATGTTTAAAAAGCCAAGTGGGGAATACACATCAAATAAAGTGGTGGTTGATGCCCTAGATAAGTTATTGATATTGCATGCAGATCACGAACAAAATTGTTCGACTTCTACTGTTCGTATTGTAGGATCTTCTCATGCTGGTTTGTTTGTTTCAATTTCGGCAGGAATTAATGCGCTTTGGGGACCTCTTCATGGAGGTGCCAACCAAGCAGTGATCGAAATGTTGGAAGCGATAAAAGCAGATGGTGGAGATACTAAAAAGTTTATGGCAAAGGCAAAAGATAAGAATGATCCTTTCAGATTAATGGGCTTTGGGCATAGAGTTTACAAAAATTTTGATCCTCGCGCTAAGATTATTAAAAAGGCAGCAGACGAATTGCTTGACGACTTGGGCGTAGATGATCCAATTTTGGATATTGCCAAAGGTCTTGAGAAAGAAGCACTAGAAGACAAATATTTCGTGGATCGGAAATTATATCCGAACGTAGACTTCTACTCGGGGGTTATTTATCGATCACTTGGAATTCCTGTGGAAATGTTTACTCCTATGTTCGCATTAGGTCGTTTGCCCGGTTGGATCGCACAATGGAAAGAGATGCGATTACGAAAAGAACCTATTGGAAGACCAAGACAAGTTTATATTGGTGAGACATTGAGGCCATTTAAAGCTATCAAGAACAGGTAGCCCTCGGTTTAAAGAATATTCAAGCATCCGCCTCAGGCGGATGCTTTTTTTTATATTTGCTTTTGAACTAAGGAAGATGGAAAATAAAAAAATTGCAATAATAGGTTGTGGAAATCTTGGTCTTTCAATTCTTAATGGATTGTTGTCCAAAGATAGTATTGATCCAAGTAACCTTACCGCGACAAGAAGGAATACTAAAGGTCTAGAAAAGTTTCAGAAAACCGGTGTGAAAATTACTTCCGATAACGCCACGGCTATTGATTCTTCAGAAATTATCATTGTAGCCCTGAAACCGTATATGATTTTAGAAGTGTTAGAAGCGTTGAAAAATCACTTTATTCCTAAAAAACACATTCTGATATCCTTGGCAACGGGAGTATCCATTGCAGAGATACAAACCACCATTGGCAGTGAAATACCTATTTATCGGGCAATGCCAAATACGGCGGCCGATGTAGGAGAATCAATGACATGTATTTGTTCTAATTCTGAAAATAAAGATGACGCAGAAACGGTTAAAAGTTGCTTTAACACTATTGGAAAAACCATTGAGATTGATGAGAGTTTAATGGATTCGGCGACAGTATTAGGAGCCTGCGGAGTAGCTTATGTATTACGTTTCATTCGAGGAATGATCCAGGGAGGCATCCAAATTGGTTTCGATGCCAAAACGGCGAACGATATAGTAACACAAACAGTAAAGGGAGCTGCCCAACTATTAATTCAGAATGAAAATCATCCTGAATTTGAAATTGATAAGGTAACAACTCCTAAAGGATGTACTATAGCCGGACTTAACGAAATGGAGCACAATGGCTTTAGCTCAGCCCTGATAAAAGGTATTGTTACTTCTTATGAAAAGATTGAAAAATAAACAATTCGAAATTTTATGATAAACTTGCATATTACCGATGAAATTTCAAGACTCAGAGCTGTCGTTCTTGGCAGAGCTGATAGTAATGGCCCCATACCTAAATTAGAGGATGCATACGACCCTAAGTCGGCAGAACACATTAAAGCAGGTACCTATCCTAAGGATGAAGATATGGTGAAGGAAATGGAGGCCGTGGCCGATGTTTTTAAGAAGTATGATGTTAAAGTCTACCGTCCGCATTCTATCCCGGATTACAATCAGATATTTGCACGCGATATTGCTTTTGTCGTTGAAGATAAAATGATTATTTCTAATATTTTACCCGATCGGGAACGTGAGATCGATGCAATTGAAGAAGTTTGGTCGCAAGTACCCAAGGAAAAGAGAATTCGACTCCCGGAACATGCACATATAGAAGGGGGAGATGTGATGCCTTGGGGAGAGTATATTTTTGTAGGAACCTATAGAGGTGCCGACTATTCAGAGTATATTACTGCGCGCACCAATATGCAGGCGGTACGTGCACTTCAGGAGTTATTTCCTAACAAGAAGGTAAAGAGTTTTAATCTTCGAAAGTCGAATACAGTTGCCCGTGATAACGCTTTACACCTGGATTGTTGCTTTCAACCTATTGGGAAAGGCAAAT
>CBDUGY010000120.1:0-8975 GCA_965367015.1 uncultured Ulvibacter sp. | reverse complement strand
CATACTTCTTGTAATCGGCTCTTGAAGTTCCCAAAGCGTTCATTTGTTCGTTCAATTTACCTTCTTCTGAAAGAATTAAGACAGCTGTATTGATATGTGCAGGAGCATAATTAGGATCGAGTTCTATTACTTTTTTATAATAGCCCATCGCTTTTTCTTTTTCCCCGAGTTCGGCACTTCCTACTCCCAAATTATAATACAATTCAGGATTATTAGGATCTGATGCTACAACTTGTTCCATTAAAGAATTGTACTTAGCCATATCGCCCATTTTGTAAGCCATATCGGCTTCCGCACGTATAAGTGAAATGTCATCCGGATTTTCAGCACGAGCTTCTTTCATCACTTTAAGTGCTTTTTCATTTTCACCTTTACTCGTATAGATGAGTGTAACATTACGTAAAATATCTCCTCTGGCTGAAGGGGCATCTTCTTCCGAAGGATTTGTGTATTTCCCCGTTAACATTTCAGCATTTCTATCTGCTTCAGACGGAAACGCTACTTTTTTCCCGGTTTCTATATCGATAGCGATATACTCCGTTCTAACTCCGGTATAACCCATTTCCAGCAAATCTTCATAATATTGCAATGCTTTATCATAATCCCGGGCATTAACTGCATTACCTGCAGCGTAATACAAATCGGAAGTATCTTTTTTAATGGTGTAACTCGTATATAATTTATCTGCGGCAGAGGAATAATTTTTAGCATTCTGATCTGCAACCGCGCTATTTACCAACTTTACCCGCAGGTTTTGAATACCATCTTTTGCTCTCTTGGTGTATTTACCTTTGGAGTCAAGACTTTCCACTTTTGAATACGCTTCGGCGGCCTCTTGCATTTTTGCAAAATCCTTTACAGTTGCATCGGCTAAATAGGTATCTCCTTTGAGAACATAGAATTGTGCTTTCAAATCGTTGTCAGCAGCACCAATAAGTGCTTCGGCTTGCTTAATATATGAAACAGCCTCCATAATATTCTTGTCATCCAGCGCTTTTTCCGCTTTTTTGATTTCCTTTTTTTGACCAAATGCAATAGCGGTTAACATAAATGCTCCAGCTACTAAAATTTGTTTTTTCATTGTTATGGTTTTAATGTTTATTCGTTATTTTCAGTTTCTCCTTCACCATTATCAATAGTGGTGCCATTTTCTGGATCTGTGTTCAAATCGTTAACTTCTTCTATGTCCTCCTCATCATCATGCATTACTTTTGCTACAGCTGCAATAGAATCTTCTCCACGAACTTTTATTAACCGGACACCTTGAGTGGCACGCCCCATGACACGAAGATCGGCGACGGCCATTCTAATAGCGATTCCTGATTTGTTAATAATCATTAGATCATCATCATCCATTACATTCTTTATAGCTACTAAATTACCGGTTTTTTCGGTAACATTTATAGTTTTTACTCCTTTTCCTCCTCTATTTGTAATGCGATAATCTTCTATGCTTGAGCGCTTTCCATAGCCATTTTCTGAGACAACCAGTATATCAGATTCCATGTCGTTAACAGCGATCATCCCTACAACCTCATCATTTTTATTGCCAAGAGTAATCCCACGAACTCCAGATGCATTTCTACCCATTGGTCGTGTTTTTTCTTCTTCGAAACGAATGGCCTTCCCTGATTTTACTGCCAACATCACCTGACTATCCCCTGTGGTGAGTTTTGCCTCTAGTAGTTCATCGTCATCTTTAATTGTTATCGCGTTAATTCCGTTTGTTCTGGGGCGAGAATATTGCTCTAACGGAGTCTTTTTAACCTGACCTTTTTTAGTAGCCATAATTACATAGTGGCTGTTGATGTAGTCTTCATCCTTAAGATCTTGAGTACATATAAAGGCTTTAACCTTGTCGTCTGGTTCGAGGTTTATTAAATTCTGAATAGCCCTACCCTTAGAAGTTTTACTTCCTTCAGGAATTTCAAAGACGCGCATCCAGAAACACTTACCTTTTTGAGTAAAGAACAACATATATTGATGGTTAGGTCCAACGAAAAGATGTTCTAAAAAGTCTTCATTTCTTGTCGCGGAAGCTTTTTGCCCCACTCCGCCTCTATTCTGTGTTTTGTATTCTGTGAGAGAAGTTCGCTTGATATAACCGGCATGAGAAATAGTTAATACTACTTGTTCATCGGCTATTAGGTCTGTAATACTCACATCACCTCCGGCATATTCGATAACAGAGCGACGCTCATCTCCGTATTTGTCTTTAATTTCCTGTAATTCTTCCTTTATGATCTCCATCCTGCGGTCTTTGTTTGCGAGAATTTCTTCATAACCGGCAATAGTGTTCATCAATTCTTCATATTCGCTTCGTAACTTGTCTTGTTCCAGACCTGTTAACTGACGTAATCGCATTTCTACGATGGCTTTAGCCTGGATTTCCGTAAGGTCGAAGGCTTTTATAAGTGCTTCTCTCGCCTCATCTGCATTTGCGGAAGCTCTAATCAGTCTAATTACTTCATCTATATTATCTGAAGCAATGATAAGACCTTCAAGAATATGGGCTCTTTCTTTTGCTTTCCGGAGTAAATATTCAGTTCTGCGGACTACCACTTCATGGCGGTGTTCAACAAAATAGTGAATTAACTCCTTTAGGTTTAGCATTTGCGGTCTACCTTTTACAAGTGCAATGTTATTTACACTAAAACTTGATTGAAGTGCCGTATACTTATATAAGGTGTTTAGTACTATATTTGGAATGGCGTCTCTTTTCAGAATATATACAATACGCATTCCGTTTCTATCACTCTCATCACGTATATTGGAAATACCCTCTATCTTCTTATCATTTACCAAATCGGCAGTTTTTTTAATCATGTCTGCCTTATTGACTTGGTATGGAATCTCATTAACTATTATACATTCCCTTCCATTCACTTCTTCGAATGATGCCTTTGCACGCATCACGACACGGCCTCTACCGGTGTGAAATGCTTCCTTTACACCTTCATACCCATAAATAACACCTCCCGTTGGAAAATCGGGTGCTTTAATATGCTGCATTAAGCCGTCAATATCTATATCGTTATCTTCAATATAGGCGATAGTACCGTTAATTACTTCGGTTAAGTTATGTGGAGGCATGTTCGTTGCCATACCCACGGCAATACCGGAGGCCCCATTAATAAGCAATCCCGGAACACGTGTAGGAAGCACTTTCGGCTCTTGTAATGTATCGTCAAAATTAAGTTGATGATCAACAGTTTCCTTATCAATATCGGCGAGCATATCTTCAGATATCTTCTGCATCCGAGCCTCTGTATATCGCATCGCTGCGGGACTATCTCCATCGATCGACCCAAAATTTCCCTGCCCGTCGACCAACATATATCGCAAACTCCATTCTTGAGCCATTCTCACCATAGCATCGTATACTGACGTGTCACCGTGAGGATGATATTTACCTAATACTTCTCCAACAATTCTGGCAGATTTTTTATGTGCTCCCGTCGCTCTAATTCCAAGTTCATGCATTCCAAAAAGAACACGTCTATGAACTGGTTTCATACCATCTCTAACATCTGGCAATGCACGTGACACAATGACCGACATCGAATAATCGATGTAAGCCGATTTCATTTCATCTTCAATGTTTATAGGGATTAATTTTTCGCCTTCAGCCATAAAATATTATCTTTAATTATAGTTCAAAATCTAATGAAGCAAGATACACTATTTTGAAGGTTTAAGGCCGATATTTAAGGGTCGTTATTCACGATTTTATTAACAAATATCGCATACTATTTCGTTAATAACTATCGTTATTATTACTTTGAAATACGTTAGTTTTTTTGTCCTTTTACTACAAACCTTCTAATTAGGGTATAGTTTTTGCCTTATTCTCAGTAATTTTATTAATTTTAGAGGTATTGGAACGCAAATATATGGATGATAATTTTTCCCCAAGAGTAAAGGATGTAATTGCATATAGCAAAGAAGAGGCGCTGCGATTAGGTCACGATTTTATAGGTACTGAGCATTTAATGCTTGGCTTACTTCGTGACGGTAATGGCAAGGCGGTGACGATCCTTAATGCATTAGATGTAGATCTAAATCACCTACGTCGTAAAGTTGAAATTCTTAGTCCCGCAAATCCTAGCGCAGGAGTTAGTGGAAACGATAAAAAGAACCTTCATTTAACACGACAGGCAGAACGGGCGCTCAAGACAACTTTTTTAGAAGCTAAATTGTTTCAGAGTTCGTCGATTAATACAGCGCATCTTTTACTATGTATACTAAGAAATGAAAACGACCCAACAACTAAGTTGTTGAATAAAATGAAAGTAGATTATGATGGAGTTAAAGACCAATTTAAAATTATGATTTCAAACGACGAAGATTATATTGAAAGCCCAACTTCAGAGTCATTTCCAAATGACGATGACACCTCTGCAGAAGATGGTGAAAAAGAGAATCTATTTACCGGAGGCGGCACAAAAACCAGCAAAAAATCTAAGACTCCTGTTCTGGATAACTTCGGAAGGGATCTTACAGTGATGGCTGAAGAAGGAAAATTAGATCCGGTTGTAGGCCGAGAAAAAGAAATTCAAAGAGTTTCTCAAATTTTAAGCCGTAGAAAGAAGAACAACCCACTGTTAATCGGAGAACCCGGTGTTGGTAAGTCGGCAATTGCCGAAGGTTTAGCCCTAAGAATTGTACAGCGGAAGGTCTCTAGAATTTTGTACGATAAACGTGTTGTAACCCTCGACTTAGCAAGTTTAGTAGCAGGGACAAAGTACCGTGGACAGTTTGAGGAACGTATGAAAGCTGTGATGAATGAATTAGAAAAGAATGATGACATCATACTATTTATTGATGAAATACATACTATAGTGGGTGCAGGAGGTGCGACCGGATCATTAGATGCTTCCAACATGTTCAAACCGGCGTTGGCGAGAGGAGAAATTCAATGTATCGGTGCCACTACTTTAGACGAATATCGTCAATATATTGAAAAAGATGGGGCTTTAGAACGTCGTTTTCAGAAAGTACTGGTGGAGCCAACATCTGTTGAAGAAACTATCGAGATACTTCAGAATATTAAAGATAAATATGAGTCACATCACAATGTACTTTATACCGATGATGCATTAAAGGCTTGTGTTAAATTGACAAATAGGTATATGACCGAACGCTTTTTACCGGACAAAGCAATCGATGCTATGGATGAAGCTGGTTCACGTGTTCATATCACAAATATTAATGTTCCGGATAAAATTTTGGAAATAGAGAAAAAATTGGAAGAAGTCCGAGAGTTAAAAAATTCTGTGGTAAAAAAGCAGAAATACGAGGAAGCTGCCAAGTTGCGTGACGATGAGAAGAACCTGGAGAAGGAATTAGGAACCGAACAAGAATCATGGGAAAATGAGTCTAAGCTGCACAAAGAAACTGTTTCAGAAGAAGATGTGGCTGAAGTTGTATCAATGATGACAGGTGTTCCGGTGAATAAAATAGCACAAACTGAAAGTAATAAGTTGGCCGAATTACCCGACCGAATTAAAGGTAAAGTGATTGGTCAGGATGAAGCAGTTGCCAAAGTGGTAAAAGCCATACAACGTAATCGTGCCGGACTTAAAGATCCGAACAAGCCAATTGGTTCGTTTATATTTTTAGGTCAAACAGGCGTTGGTAAAACGCAACTGGCAAAGGTATTAGCTCGAGAATTGTTTGATTCTGAAACAGCTCTTGTGCGTATTGATATGAGTGAATACATGGAAAAGTTTGCGATTTCTCGACTTATTGGAGCACCTCCGGGTTACGTTGGATATGAAGAAGGCGGACAGTTAACTGAAAAGATAAGACGTAAGCCGTATGCAGTAGTCTTACTTGACGAAATAGAAAAGGCACACCCCGATGTATTCAATATGCTTTTGCAGGTATTGGATGACGGACATTTAACCGATAGCCTGGGAAGAACAATTGATTTTAGAAATACAATTATTATTATGACCTCTAATATTGGAGCCAGAAAATTGAAAGATTTCGGACAAGGTGTTGGTTTTGGAACTTCCGCTAAAGAGAGTCAGGCAGATGCAAACTCTAAAGCGATCATTGAAAATGCATTGAAGAAGGCATTTGCACCTGAGTTCTTAAATCGTGTAGATGATGTGATGGTCTTTAATGCATTAGACCGAGCAGATATTCATAAGATTATAGATATCGAATTAGATAAGCTATTCCATAGAATCAATGATCTTGGTTACAAGCTAATTCTCACAGAAAAAGCGAAAGATTATATTGCCGATAAAGGCTTCGATAAGGAATACGGAGCTCGACCATTAAAGCGCGCTATTCAGAAATATATTGAGGATGCACTGGCAAGTGAAATTATTAGTTCTAATCTGCAAGAAGGTGATGCCATTACTATGGATCTTGATGAAAAGAAGAACGAATTAACAATTAAAATAAAGAAACAAAAGAAAGCTACGGAGTCGTAGCTTTCTTTTTATTTTAATTAGAACACAATTTCAATAGAAAACTTTAAGTGTATAACCTATCTGCCCCAAATTTATTTGGGGCTTCTAATTTATTAAAGGCATGTAAAGCATAGCAGATAATAAATAAACTATGATTCTAAATGAAAGAAAAAGCTGAAATATTATCTCGTATCAAAGAAGAAATTTTAGCTACTCAACAAAAAGTGATTGATTATCGTGAACTCACGAAACCCATTGCACCCGAAAATGCTATAGGTCGCATTTCACGGATGGACGCCATAAATAATAAAACCATTAATGAAGCTGCACTGCGAAAGGCTGAATTAAGACTGAATAATCTTCAAATTGCACTCTCAAAAATTGATGACTCAGATTTTGGTATCTGTAGAAAATGTCAACAACAAATTCCGCTGGGAAGGATTATTTTAATACCACATGTCACTTTATGTGTTCAATGCGCCACTTAGTTAATTATCATTCTGAAAGTTCTCTTGTTAAAATTTTCATCAGATGCTACAATAAGATAAACCCCGGATTTAAACTTAGAAGTATTAATAGAAATACGATTTTTTCCATTATTGTCAGTACTGTGAACCTTTCGCCCACCAATATCAAAGATATTTACATTTTGAACCTCCGTCGCGTTTCCTAAGATTACCATATCCTCGTCCAAAGGTCTGTAAAGAACCACCTCTTTTAATTTTGCCTGATTAATCCCTAAAACAATGGTGGGTTCGCAACTACTTATTGAATCTAAATTGGCATAAAAACTCTCACTGCTTTTAAAAAAGCAACTTAAATGGCCAACATCATTTATATCAGGTTTTCCTCCAGGAGCGTTCACGAGAGATAAAGAACCAACTCCTTCTACCCAAACCGCCTTTGTTGTGCTAACAGTATTAGTTGGAGTTGGAGATAAATAAAAATGTCGATAATCATTACCATCAACTAAAGGGCGTAATATAATTGAGTCGACTTGATAAAAACCACCTTCTTCCGGAAAAGGGCTTATTGGGTTAAAGATTTCAAAGGTATCATCCACTTCCAAAGAAAAGTCATATAGCAACCGCTCTACAGCCCCGGGTATATCTACAATGTTTAAATAAACTTTTTTCTCTGAAACGTTCTCCCGAAGTAAGAAATTTCTGGAAATATAATGAAATCCATCTAACACTTTATAATTCTTACCGTCCACCAAAGTATCGCCGTTGGTATAGTAGATGTCGGTTAAGCACCCAAAATGACAAGTGGTAAAATGCCATTCATTATAATTATCTAACATCGGTTTGTATGGCTGTGAGAAGACAATTAAACTGCTCAAGAATAGAAACAAACTCAAAACTGATTTCATCATATGTAATTCTTTTTATTTATAAAAGATCTGTCAAAAGGCTCATTTATGCTATTCAAAAATTATATCTGAGTCAATTTCCAAAGATTGAATAAAAGCTATGCTAATATGAATATCTGTTGCTAGTAATCGATCATCGTTTACAAAAGGTACAGCTTCACGGTATGTTGTTAAAAATGATTCTATAAATGACGATGATTTCTTAGGTGCTCTGAAAGCTAATGCCTGAGAAGCATTCATCAATTCGATCGCCAGTATGGTTTCAAGATTATCCAATATTCTCAAACATTTCGTAGCTGCATTCGCACCCATACTTACATGATCTTCCTGCCCGTTAGAAGATACAATTGAATCTACTGAGGCCGGTGTCGCGAGTTGTTTATTCTGACTAACAATACTTGCGGCTGTATACTGTGGAATCATAAAGCCGCTGTTAAGACCGGGATTATTCACTAAAAATGCCGGCAATTCTCTAAGACCTGAAACTAATTGATAGGTTCTTCTTTCAGAAATACTTCCAAGCTCAGATAAAGCTATCCCTAGAAAATCTAATGCCAGTGCTAATGGTTGCCCATGAAAATTACCTCCGGAGATTATTTTGTCTTCAGCAATAAATATATTGGGATTATCAGTAACCGAATTAATTTCGGTTTTGAAAGTTTTAGTGGCAAAAATGATCGCATCTTTACTTGCTCCATGCACCTGCGGAATACATCTAAATGAATAAGGATCCTGAACATTTTTCTTTTCTGAAAGTCCAAGTTCACTACCTTCCAAAAATTCTATAATTCTCTCTGCTGTTTTTACCTGTCCCCTATGTGGGCGTACTAGATGCACTAAAGGATCGAACGGACTCATATTACAATCGAACGCATCTACCGATATTGCTCCAATTAAATCGGCCAGATACGAGATCTTATGAGATCTCAACAGTATGTGAATACCATAAGCACTCATAAACTGAGTACCGTTTAAAAGTGCAAGTCCTTCTTTCGCTTTTAGCGTAATAGGCTTCCAATTAAATTTCTTAAGAATTTCTTCGGAAGCAACTATCTTATCCTTATAATACACTTCTCCTTTTCCAATTATGGGTAGTGCAAGGTGTGCTAGCGGCGCAAGATCTCCAGACGCTCCTAAGCTTCCTTGTGTATAAATAACAGGCAGTATATCGTTATTAT
>CBDUGY010000119.1:0-9086 GCA_965367015.1 uncultured Ulvibacter sp. | reverse complement strand
ACTGCCTTCCATTTCTCCTGTCATAGCATCGAAACTAACAATAGTTAACGTACCTGAATTCGATTTAAATGTCGTGGAGACAGCACTATCCGGCTTATAAACTCCTATTTTTTCGTTTCCGGTTATAAGTGTAGTACTCATCTCGTAGGAACCTACTTCCAAATCTCTCGGAAAAGTAAGTCTCATTGTTTGAGAAGTCATAGTCGTGCTGGTGTCTATGGTCACTATATCTACTCCATTAAATGATGAGGTAATTACGTCTATTATTTCGGGTTCATAGATTTCTCCGTCTATTTCTGCCGAAAAAGGCGTAGGTCCGCTACCCGGAATTCCTTCAAAGTATACTGTAAAGCTTCCCTCAGTAACCTGCACTATAGTTGGATCCTGGTTTAAAGGGTCACTTCCTGTAAAACTGAAAGTAGCCATCAATACTCCTTCTTCCGTATCGTAATTTGTTATCGTAATTGTTCCCGGATTGGAAGTTAAATTCTCTCCCCCTGTATTCGAGTTATATAAAGCGATTAGTTTCGATCCATCAGAAATAGATTCCATATCGAATGTACCTTCTCCTAGTTCAAGAGGAATATCTATTCGCAGTAATGCATTTACTTCTGTAAGCGCAAAAATATTAATCATGGGTACTCCACCAACTTCCGTAAATACAGTCTCAATTGAGGTTTCTAAAAATTCATCTCCATCAATAAGGGCGAAGAATTCGTCTTCTGGTGTACCACCACCTGTACCTCCACCTGTTCCACCTCCCGTTTGATCGAGAATGTAAGGGATAGTATTAAAGACACCATTAGAAATACTAACTGTTTCAATAACCGGGTTTCCGCTGCCATCTAATACAGGATCACCATTAGCATCTAACGCTGCCCTTTTCGCTATAAAGCTGAAAGTACCGGAAATGGTTAAAGCCGCTTCATCTAAGGCGGTTATGGTTAGCTGTCCGGTTCCACCAATTGAACCCGCTGTAGTATATGGATTATTAACTGAAGCTGTAGTAAAATAACCGGCTTCATTTGTTGTCGTAGCAACTTCTGTTAGATTGAAGGAAGCGATTGCAACTTCTTCAACTCCCATTGTTATTGTTTCTCCGGTATCGCTTACTGCAGTAATTGAAAAATAATTATCAAGATTTATACTCGCAGTCGCATTATCAGAACTAAATTGTTGTCCGTCGACTAACGCTTTAAACTGTCCTTCTTCAGCCACAGAAGGATCATCGGGATTAACAAATTGGCCGGTAAGGGGCTCATTTTCACAAGCAGTAAAAAGGATTGCTACTAAGGCAAGAAGCATCCAGTTTAATTCTTTTAATTTCGTCATGGGTAAGTAAGTTTGCATAGGTAATAAACGCAAACATAAGTAAAAATTGTCTATTTAGAATTATTTTTTCTGGGCACTCTCAACAACAAAATAACCCCAACAATAAAAAACACTATAAAGAATAGGATGGCATAACGTATGCTTCCAGTCAATTGAGCAACATACCCATAACTCGACATACCAATAACGATTCCTATTTTTTCGGAAACATCGTAGAAACTAAAATACGAAGCAGTATCTACAGCATTGTCTGGAATCAATTTCGAATAAGTTGATCTTGAAAGGGATTGGATGCCTCCCATAACCAGCCCAACTGTGGCAGCAGTAAAATAGAATTGAACCGGGGTCGTAATAGTGTAAGCATACACACAGATGCCAATCCAAATAATATTAAGTACGATTAATGTATTTATATTACCAAACTTAGCTGAAGACCTGGAGGTTATAAACGCCCCAAATACCGCTACTAATTGTATAAGGAGAATACTTATAATGAGTCCTAAAGTAGAATCTGTATCTCCCCACTCCAATTCTTCAATACCAAAATAGGTTGCCACAAGCATAATAGTTTGCACCGCCATACTATACACAAAAAAAGCGGCAAGATATCGTTTCAAGGCGATATTGTGCTTTAATGAAATCCAAATTTTCTGTAACTCCTTAAAGCCATTAAAGAGCAAATTTCGGGTGAATTTTTCTTTTTTATTTCCCTTCGGAAGATGATAATAGGTATACTGACTAAAGCCTATCCACCATAACCCTGTTAGTACAAAAGACAATCTTGTTGGAAGCCCTTCGTCTTCAAATCCGAAGGTGTCGTGAAAAAGAATCATAACTAGACATACAATTAATAAAAGTACACTGCCAATATAACCAAGTGAATATCCTTTGGCACTTATCCTGTCTTGTTGATCTTTAAAGGCAATATCAGGGAGGTAGGAATTGTAAAAAACCAAACTAGACCAGAAACCAATTAGTGCTAAAAAATAACACAACAGTCCGAACCATAAATAATCCATATTAAACCAAAAAAGACCGATACATGCCGTAGCTCCTAAATAGCAGAAGAACTTCATAAAAATCTTCTTATTCCCAACGTAGTCGGCTACGCCACTAAGTAACGGACTTAGTACAGAAACCATTAAAAAGGCAGCCGCGGTTACATAGCTAATTAAGGTGTCATTATTAAAATCGAAACCAAGAAAGCTGACCGTGTCGCTGATAATTTTACCATTCTCGTCCTTCACAAGCGTTAAGGCACCGTAGAAAATCGGGAATATCGCCGAAGCGATCACCAGACTGTAAACTGAATTCGCCCAATCGTAGAAAGCCCAAGCGTTTAATAGTTTTTTACTTCCCTTGGGTAAAGCTTCTCTCATAAACTTCGTTTTACTATAATATCTGCTGTAACAAAATAAAAAAAATCCCGCGATGGGCGGGATTTTAAAATTAGTTAAATATTCTGAGTTTTAAGCTTTATTTTTTAAATGTGGTTACTCCAAATTTTCTAGCTTCTGCTTTTGCCTCTGGTGCCCATTGCATTATATTATTAATACGTGTCTCATTTGAAGGGTGGGTACTCAAAAATTCTGGTGGTGCCCCTCCCCCGGCTGCACTCATACGTTCCCATAGTCTAGCTCCTACAATCGGATCATAGCCGGCAATCGCCATCAAAGTTAACCCAATTCTATCGGCTTCAGTCTCATGGTTTCGGCTAAAAGGCAACATAACTCCAACGGTACTTCCAATTCCATATGCCTGATTAAATATATTCTGATTTTTAGGGTCATTGCTCAATGCTATATTTCCGGCAACTGCTCCCAAAGCTTGCAATTGTCCGGCACTCATTCTCTGCTGTCCGTGATTGGCTAATGCATGAGCTACCTCATGCCCCATAATAGCTGCCACACCCGCTTCATTTTCTGCGATAGGCATAATTCCGGTATAAAAAACGATCTTTCCTCCCGGCATACACCAGGCGTTTACAGCCTCGTCCTGTACTAGATTGTATTCCCATCGATAATCATTTAAATACCCGGCGTATCCATTGGCAGTCAAATAACGTTCGGCTGCAACAGAAATCTTCTGCCCTACATTTTTAACCATATTGGCTTCAGATGTTCCGGTAATAACCTTATTCTCGGATAAGAATTCATTGTATTGCTGAAATGCCATCGGCAAAATTTGAGAATTGGGAACCAGTGCCAATGTTTGTTTTCCTGTAAAAGGATTTGTTGTACAGGCAATCGCGAATGCAATTATGGCGATGAATGATAGTGTATATTTAAATTTCATTGTTGAAGGTTTATTATTTTCCATAAAATTAATCATTAGGATGTTCTTTTGTTATAAAAAAAATATAAAACAAATAGCTAAATGGGTCTTTTTCGTTAAAAAGTGCAAAAACAAAGCCAAAACTTAAAAACTTCAAAACTGGAATGAATTTTGTTACTAAATAGAAAACTTTAATACTATGAAAAATATACTCTTATTCTTTGCATTGAGTGCGACTGTATTATTCACATCTTGTGAAGGTCCTGAGGGCCCTCCCGGAGAACCGGGCATTAACATATTAGGACAGGTCTTTGAAACAACTGTTAACTTTAGTGCTAACAACGATTTTAGTCAAATAGTTACATACCCTTCAAACGTAGTGGTTTACGAAAGTGATGTTATTCTTGTGTATCTGCTGGAAGGTGTAACCTCAAATGGTGACGACGTTTGGAGTCAACTACCCCAAACCTTCTTTCCACCTCAAGGTACGTTAGTATATAGTTTTGATCATACATTTTTTGATGTACGTTTATTTTTAGACTCTAATTTTGATTTAACTACTTTAGGAAGTGAGTTTACTAATAATCAGACCTTCCGCATTGCTGTTGTACCTTCCGAATTTGCTACGGCCAATCTAACCATGGAAGAACTGTTGCAAGGTTTAGAGATTAACCCGACAGAAATAGAAACTATCTTAAATTAGACATGAAAAAATTCAGCATTCTTTTACTAAGCATAGTGCTATTTAGTTGTAACTCATCGGCACAGGATAAAAAAGCAGATAAAGTATTTCCGGTTTCCAAAACCGAAGCTCAATGGCAGAAAGAACTAACAGAGCAGCAATTTTACGTCTTACGTGAAGCAGGTACTGAAAGACCTTTTACAAGTAAATTGAATAAGATTTATGCTCCCGGAACTTATGTTTGCGCAGCTTGCTCAACTCCCTTATTTGAAGGAGAACACAAATTCGACAGTGGAACCGGGTGGCCTAGTTTCGATCGTGAGATCGAAGGAAATGTAGCATTCGATGTCGATTATAATCTGGGGTACGCACGTACTGAAGAGCATTGTGCTACATGCGGCGGACATTTGGGTCATGTATTCGATGACGGACCCAAAGCAACTACCGGTAAGCGACACTGTATCAATGGTGCAGCTTTAAAATTTATTCCGAAAGAAGGAAATAAATAATTAAAACAAATTAAACCTTAAAGGTACTTTCTAGTCATATTATAAACCATAAAAGTTTATACCGATGAAAAAGTATCTTTTTATTTTGGCTTTTTGTGTCTTCGCTCTTACGTCTTGTGCAACAAGAGTTGTAACTACTAATCCGCAAACCAATGTTGTTGTGGTTAAAAAAGCGCCCCGAAACCATAAAGTGGTCGTAGTTAAAGGCAAACGATATCATTATTGGAATGGTAAATACCATCGGAAGACCAGACGTGGTTATGTTTTAGTTAAACTTTAAATTGCAGGGAAATTGAATTGATATGAAAAAGAAAATAAAAGCCCGTGAATAAAATTCACGGGCTTTCTATCTAAACTTTGTAAATTATTTTTGTGCTAATGCCATTGCCGTGTAATAGCCCGATTCTCTTATTATTTTACCTTCATCATTAAAACTATGAATCAGTAAAACCGGAATCACCACTTTTTTGTTATCCGATTTTCTTGTGAGCCTTAAATTCCACCAGGATTGAACCACTTTACCATTGCCTAATTCATATTCTAAATAGTCTGGATATCCAACAACATCCACACTATCTATATTCCAGGCCTCAGTCAAGCCCTTAAACATTGCTTTTTCTTCTGCCACAGTTTTAGATGTTCCCCTTTCCATATCCAAATTCGTAAAAGTAGCATCTTCAGTGAAATAACTGAATGCTTTATCGGCATCACCATGTTCTAAGGAGCCCATCATTTTTCTAACTGTGTTTATATAGTCATGATTATTGTAGATGGTACCATTTGTTCTTGCAGCATAACTTCTACCCATTTCAGCCCAGGGTAGATCGTTGTCATAAGTGATCATCATCTGGATTTTGTTATCATTGGTCATTTTGAACAGCCGGTGAATGGGCATGTCGAGCTTTACACCGGTATTATTGTCCATAGCCCTTAACTGATTCCATGTTTGAACCCAAAGTCCATCATCTTTCTCTTTATATTCGATAGCGTCAGGATAGGCTCCTGGAGATCGGTCATGGCTTATATAAGATAGATTTTTCTGAACCCAATCTACACCACCGAGAAAATTTTCTTTATCTCTTCCTTTATCATCCTTATCGAGACTATTTCCACTGTACGACTTAAAATCCTCAGACAAATAACCCGAAGTTTTAGCTTTATCGCCCATAAAAAAGGCATTGAGCATAGATTCAACCGTGGTAATAGCAGGATGATCTTTATAAACTGTTCCATTTTTAGTCTTTTGAGAAAAAACTACGCTTGAACAAAGCAATACGATAATGAGTACATTTTTTTTCATTTGAAATATATTTAATTAGTTAGTTACTATCAATCTAAGTAAAATAACTGATAATCAATCGATTATGTAGGTAACAACCTTCATCAAAAATTTATTCTCGATGTAAATTATATTTGGGTATTCACTCTTAAATTATATGTTTACATCTGTTTTATTTCTGAAAACTGGTCCTAGGAATAAGATCATCATAGCATTGATTTATTATCCATGTTTCAATCATCTAATATTTAAATAGGTTTTGTAAATTTGTTTCAGCAAAAAACAACATAAAATTTCATTCATGAGTAAATTCGATATTATAGTCTTAGGGAGTGGTCCCGGAGGATACGTTACTGCAATCAGAGCTTCTCAGTTGGGCATGAAGACAGCCATTATAGAAAAAGAGAGTTTAGGCGGAGTTTGTCTGAATTGGGGTTGTATTCCAACCAAGGCTTTATTAAAAAGTGCCGATGTTTTTAATTATTTAAAGCACGCAGAAGATTATGGGCTAACTGTGAAGGGCGCTGATAAAGATTTTACGAAAGTGATCGATCGAAGTCGTGGTGTTGCGGATGGCATGAGTAAAGGGGTTCAATTCCTCATGAAAAAGAATAAAATTGAGGTGATTAATGGCTTTGGAAAATTGAAACCGGGGAAAAAAGTAGATGTTGATGGAAAAGAATATTCTGCAGATCATATCATTATTGCCACGGGAGCTCGTTCAAGAGAACTTCCAAATCTTCCTCAGGATGGTACCAAAGTAATTGGTTATCGTGAAGCCATGACCTTAAAAAAGCAACCCAAAAGTATGATTGTAGTTGGTAGCGGCGCGATTGGAGTTGAGTTTGCTCATTTTTACAATACCATGGGAACAGAGGTTACTATTGTAGAGTTTTTACCTAATCTGGTACCTCTTGAAGATGAAGATGTTTCTAAACAATTTGAGCGATCTTTCAAAAAAGCAGGTATAAAAGTGATGACCAACTCTTCAGTTGAAAAGGTTGACATCTCAGGAAAAATGGTGAAAGCAACTGTAAAAACTTCCAAAGGTGAAGAAATTATAGAAGCAGAAGTGGTTCTATCCGCGGTAGGAATTACATCGAATATAGAAAATATAGGCCTGGAAGATGTGGGTATTGTCACAGATAGAGATAAGATTATTGTAAATGATTGGTACCAAACAAATATTCCGGGGTACTATGCCATTGGAGATATTGTTCCAGGTCCGGCATTAGCCCACGTAGCGTCAGCTGAAGGCATTACTTGTGTTGAAAAAATTTCTGGAATGAATACTGAGGCAATTGACTACGGAAACATTCCCGGCTGTACATATGCAACACCGGAAATTGCAAGTGTTGGAATGACTGAAAAGCAAGCCAAAGAAGCCGGATACGAACTGAAAGTTGGCAAGTTTCCATTTTCCGCAAGCGGAAAAGCAAGTGCCTCTGGTGCGAAAGACGGGTTTGTAAAAGTGATTTATGACGCTAAATACGGAGAATGGCTAGGTTGCCATATGATCGGTGCCGGTGTAACCGATATGATCGCAGAAGCGGTTTTGGGAAGAAAACTCGAAACTACAGGACATGAAGTACTAAAAGCAATACACCCACACCCTACCATGAGTGAAGCAGTTATGGAAGCAACGGCCGATGCCTATGGAGAGGTGATACATCTATAAAATAAATGTTGAATAATAATAAATGAAAAATCCCGCTCCTGGCGGGATTTTTTGTTACTGTTTGTTTGATTAATTTGTCAGAAAACTTTGTAGTGCGAGTTCATAACTCTGTAATCCGAAGCCAAGAATTATACCGCGCGCATTGGGAGCAATAAAGGATTGATGCCTGAATTCTTCCCGGGCAAATGTATTCGATATATGAACTTCGATCACCGGAGTCGTGATCGCCTTAACCGTATCGCCTATCCCAATTGATGTATGGGTGTAGGCAGCCGCATTTAAAATAACTCCATCGTAAGAATATCCCACTTCCTGGAGTTTGTCGATAAGTTCGCCTTCAATGTTCGATTGATAATGCGAAAGTGTTACATCTGTATATTTTTTCTGAAGTCTGTGATAGAATTCATTAAAGGATTCGTCACCATATATATCGTTCTCACGCTTTCCCAGTAGATTTAAATTTGGTCCGTTAACGATAATAATTTTCATAATTTTTTACTAATTAAACACTAAGGTATAAAAGCGGAAGAATACTTCCGCCATTATTTAACTTTTTATTATGTCTTAAAAATCGAAAAGTAAACCGAGTCTCCCATGAATATAGCCACTGGATGCAAGCACTACATTGTCGATAAAGGTATACTTCACTTCACCGAATATATTTATATTATCTATCAGGTTGTATTTGTAACCTGCTCCCAGGTTTCCACCAAATTCTGTTGAGGATGGTGGTATGTTCCCGCTACCGGTTAATATTCCGAAGTCACTAGCATTTTTATAAGCAAGACTGAGCATTTCTACTCCGGCTATAGCGTACAATTCATCTACAATTTTATAACGTCCGTTAAGATCTAACGCAAACCATTTTGTCCTAATGTTGTTATCTTCTATAACGGTGAAGGTCGTGGTATTTGAGATACCCCACCTTTCGTCTAATTCGTAGATTAGATCGGCACTCACGCCAATTCCTTCTAATTCCGTAATATAGCCACCGGCGATTCCTGCTTTAAACCCTTGCGCGTTCACTGAAGCCATACCCACCAAAAACATTGTGATAATTAATATTCTTTTCATTCTGATTGATTTTTTTATTTGTTCAAAAATACATTTTTTACAATAAAAAAAAGCAGGAGACTCTCCTGCTTTTTATAAAATTTGTGATTCTGTTTTTTAGAAACTGTACCCTGCTGAAACCTGAAATACATTGTTCTGGTTTTTTGCTGAAATATCCGGGTCATCATTAATATCTGTAACTCCTTTATTGTAACGTAAACTAAAGAAAACTCCCATAGGCAAACGGTAAGATGCTCCAATGGCAACTCCAATATCTGT
>CBDUGY010000118.1:0-9173 GCA_965367015.1 uncultured Ulvibacter sp. | reverse complement strand
CAAAACCATCGTTATCAATATCGCAAATCACTAATGGATTTGGCATCATGTTGATTACAGGAGGGATATCGAATTCAATATAAACCATTCCAGAACTGGTACAAACACCCGCAAAGTCGACTGTTAATTGGTATGTTCCGGTGGCCGTAACATCTAGTGTAGAATTTGTTTCAGGAGGAGTAAACGGAATAAAAGTTCCTGAACCTGGAGGGCTCTCGTAGGTCCATTCATATGTAGTACCAGGAGGTACCGATAAGTTTGGCGCAATAGTATAAGTTTCCCCTAAACATCTTGCATTTCCGGTAGCGACGGTTAAATCAACACCTAGATCAACATTCCCTAAGACAAAACTTCCAGCTTCCAGGAAAACAGCTGTATCAAGAATACTATCCAAGAAGTCTGCGACTACTAATTCAATCGTATATGTTTGACCCGGAACCACATCAGCTTCCGCAGTTAGTATTACTGTTCTACCATTGAAACCGGTATCACCAGTTCCACTTCCAACAGAATCGTAATATTGAGGATATGCAACGGCTCCAAGTGTTCCCGGAGAACACGGACCTTCATTATGTATATTAGTTATTGTTGCTGGTATATTTGTACCTGGCAATACTGCAATGTTACGGCCTCCAAGATCTAAATTAATATCGGGAGTAGCGGGATCTCCATCGTGATTATATGGATTGACATTTGGAATTCCCGGGCCTCTTAAGATAAATGCAAAGACATCTGCGAATGTACAAGGATATTGAAATCCAGTTTCATACTCTTCAGAAGCTAACAGGTAATTAAAACTAATCCTGTCTACTACGGGTGTAAATTCAAATGTAACTGATGTTGCATTGTTGGTAGTTCCGCCGGAAGTTAGATCTAAATCCATATCGCCATCCCACGGCGGGTTTGCTCCGGCACTAATTGGACCTAGCGGTATATCATTTACATCGCCACTGTGTAATACAATCCCTTCAGCAAAGGGAAAATTTGAGAGACCTCTTTCAAAGTAACCAAAACTATTAAAGCCCTCACCGGCAAGGTTACTGTTATTGGGCGACATTACATTTTGTGCCTGAGTACAACTCCCCTGAATTAAAACGTCGTTAATTAGTTGCTCTAGAGTAAAACTCGTATCATCTACTAAAACCGTTTGAGAAATTCCGAAGAAAGAAAAAAACAAAAATATTGGAAGTAAAAATTTCTTCATTTACAGCTTATTATGTTGCCAAATATATTGAATACATTGATTTTCTTTTTATATTTTTGCAAAAAATAAAGCTCAATGTCCCAATTTAACATTAATGTAGAACCAACTAATAACGAAAATATTGTAAAGTTTGTTGCTAATTCGTTTCTAACTCAGGCAAATAGTTACGAATTTAAGAACATTGATGATGCAAAACCCAGTCCAATTGCACAACAACTTTTTTATCTTCCATTCGTAAAGACCGTCTATATTTCTCAAAATTTTATCGCTATTGAAAAGTTTAATATCGTTGCTTGGGAAGATGTGCAAAATGAGGTCGCAGCGTCGATCGTCGAGTATTTAAATAGTGGCAAATCTGTAATTTCTGAAACAGAGAATACGACGAAGATACCGGTGACAGTTTATGCAGAAAGTACTCCCAATCCCGCGGTTTTGAAGTTTGTTGCAAACAAATCTCTGGCCGATGGTACATTCGAATTTAAAAATATTGATGAAGCTGTAGATGCGCCTTTAGCATCGGCTTTATTTCAATTCCCATTTATAAAAGAGGTTTTCATAAGTGCCAATTACGTATCCGTAATGAAATTCAATGTTGCGGAGTGGCAGGATATTTCCATGGAAATCAGAGAATTTATTAGAGCTTACATTGAGAAAGGAAAACCTATTCTCAATGATGCTATTCTTCAGAAGAAAACACAAAATGCTGAAAAATCAGTGGATTCTAATCTTAGTGATAACGCGGAACAGTCTGATATAGAAAAGGAAATCATTTCTATTTTAAATGAATACGTGAAACCGGCCGTGGCAAGCGATGGTGGTCATATCGCATTCGAATCTTTTAACGAAGAAACTAAAACCGTTCGTGTAGTTCTACAGGGTGCTTGTAGTGGTTGTCCCTCATCGACAGTAACACTTAAAAACGGTATAGAAACGATGCTGAAAGAAATGCTTAATGGACGTGTAACAAATGTTGAGGCAATTAACGGTTAATAAATTATAGTTTAATTACACTTTTCTGTTACTAGGTTTTAACGCCATTTTAAAAGTATTTGCTCTAATAAACCGTAACTTAGGGTTTCTAATTATAAAACTATAAAGTTATGGCAGTATTGAAAGTAATTGAAATAATGGCAAATTCCAATAAAAGCTGGGAAGATGCGACCAGGAACGCTGTAAAGCATGCGGGAAAAAGTGTTAAAAATATTCGTTCTGTATATGTGCGAGAACAAAGTGCGATTGTAAATGGAGATGATGTAACCGAATTTCGAGTAAATTTGAAGGTAACTTTTGAAGTTAACTAGAATTCTAATAATTTTTTAAAAATACGCTTTTGGACAACCAAAAGCGTATTTTTGTTTTACACCCATAAATCAATGAACTATTCTGTTTATATATTATTATTTATAATGGTATGTGGGTCTTGTGTTACTTCAAAAAAGGAAACCTTGAAAAAAAATCAGTTCACAAATGCGCTTATACATGAAAGCAGTCCTTATTTGCTTCAACATGCACACAATCCAGTAGATTGGCGGGCCTGGAATCCCGAAACTCTGAAGGAGGCCAAGAATTCTCAGAAGCTGATGATCATAAGTATTGGTTATGCTGCTTGTCACTGGTGTCATGTAATGGAACATGAAAGTTTTGAGGATTCTACTGTCGCGGCAGTCATGAATTCCAATTATATCTCAGTAAAAGTCGATCGTGAAGAACGTCCAGATATTGACCAAATTTATATTAATGCTGTACAATTAATGACCGGCCGAGCGGGTTGGCCTCTTAATGTAATTACCCTTCCTGACGGGAGACCGGTTTGGGGTGGAACTTATTTCAGAAAAAGCGAATGGATCGATGCTCTAGAGAAAATTCAAGAAGTCTATAAAGAGCAGCCAAACAAACTTATTGAGTATGCAGATCGCCTTGAGGAAGGTATAAAAAGTATGGATCTCATTACACTAAACAAGGAAGATATTGATTTTTCAAAGTATCCAATTGAACCTATAATTAGCAAATGGTCACAAGATTTTGATTACAGATATGGTGGTGCTAAAAGAGCTCCTAAATTTATGATGCCTAATAATTATCATTATTTAATGCGATATGCTGTTCAAAATAAAGACTCAGATTTATTAGATTACGTAACAATGACGTTGGATCAAATTGCTTATGGCGGGGTTTATGATCATATAGGTGGAGGTTTTGCCAGGTATAGTACCGACGAAAAATGGCATATACCCCACTTTGAGAAAATGCTGTATGACAATGCCCAATTGATAAGTCTTTACAGCGATGCCTATTCTATTACACATAAAGCATTATATAAAGATGTTGTTGAAGAAACTTTAGCTTTTATCGCCCGCGAAATGACAGCGCCTAATGGAGCCTTCTATTCATCCTTGGACGCAGACAGTCTAACTGAAGAAGGAGAATTGGAAGAAGGCGCTTATTATGTGTACACCAAAGAAGAACTAACATTACTGCTTAAAGACGACTTTCTCCTATTTCAGGAATATTATAATATTAATAGCTTCGGAAAGTGGGAAAATCAAAACTATGTTTTGATCCGCGATAAAGCCGATAGTGAAATTTTAAACGATTTTTCAATTACTTCTGAAACTCTTCGAAATAAAAAAAAGGCATGGAAGCAACTCCTCTTAGAGTATAGAAATAAAAGGTCAAAACCAAGACTGGACGATAAAACACTTACCTCATGGAATGCATTAATGCTTAAAGGATATGTGGATGCTTATAAGGCATTCGGGAAAGAAGAATACAGAGCGGCAGCAATAAGAAATGCAGAATTTATAGCTACAAGTCAATTACAGCCAAACGGAGCTTTAAATCATAATTTTAAAGATGGCAAAAGCAACATTAATGGATACCTCGAGGATTATGCGACTGTAATAGAGTCGTATATCGCCCTTTATGAAGTGACACTTGATAATAAATGGCTTCAAATTTCTAAGGACCTGAGTGAATATGTCTTTTCAAACTTTTTTGACAAGGAAAGCGGGATGTTTTATTTTACTTCGAAGGAGGACCCGGAGCTGGTTACCAGAAATTTTGAATTTCGTGACAATGTTATTCCGGCTTCAAATTCAATAATGGCTAAGAACCTATTTAAACTTGCTCATTATTATGATATTAAAAAATATGGGGAAACTGCATTGCAAATGCTTAAAAATATTGAACCTGAGATTGAAAAGTATCCAAGTGGTTATTCAAATTGGCTAGATCTTTTAGAAAATTATAGATCCAACTTTTATGAAGTAGTAGTAGTGGGTAAGGATGCTCTTGAAAAAGTTCAGTCGCTAAACAAGAAGTATCTTCCAAATAAAATTATTGCAGGAAATACCAATGAAAGTGAAGATGTTCTGTTAAAAGGGCGTTATGTTGAAAACCAGACTCTCATTTACGTTTGTGTTAATAATACTTGCAAACTTCCCGTTCAAAGCACTGTCGATGCTATTAAGTCCATCGATTAGATAGGTAATTCAAATTAATAACTACATCCCTTTTTTAGAAGAAGTTTAACATAAAAAAGTTAAAAGTTTGGGTATATTCGCAGCTCTTTAAAATCAATCTCATGCAAAAAATACAGTTTTCTCTTCTTATCATCGTTGCACTTTTTATTGCCTCTCCTACAACGGCTCAAAATGCTACTAATTTTGATCTAACTAATAATGAGTATTTATCTTCTAAAACAGTACCGATTTTTACAGGTGCAGATAAATACGCGGGATCGCCATATGCTACTGATGACTTTGAAAGAGGAAAGGTATTCAAAAATGGTAAACTGGTTGCTAATAATGTAGGCTTGCGCTATAATGTAAAGCAAGAACAAATAGAGTTAAAGCAAGATCTTAATTCTTCAAAAATAGTGGCGAATGTGGTCAAGCCATCAGAAGATATTTATGTTAAAATCATGAACCATTTGTACATTTTTATCCCGTCTCAATCTGTTGACCTTAAGGATGGGTATTATTTGGTTTTGCACGAAGGCCCAAAATTTGACTTTTACAAGAAAGAATTGAAAGAGTTTATCGAAGGAAAAAAGTCTATGAACTCAATTACACGTGATATAGCTCCTAGTTATAAGGATGATGAAATTTACTTTGTCGCTAATAAAGAAGGTGAACTTATCAAGTTATCAAATTCCCGCAATAAAAGACTTAATGTTTTCCCGGATTCAAAAAAGGAACTTAAGACTTATATCAACGATAAAAAATTAAATATTAGCAAAGAAGCTGATTTTGTGAAACTTGTTAGTTATTATAATTCTTTATAAATCTAAGAAGTATTTACTTCATTCTATCCTTACATTTGTTCAGATAGCATTTCTTTTGGGATACTATTTAACGGCTTAAAAATTCAAATTGCTATGAAACAAAAGATTATTTTATTGTTTATTATCGCAATACTATCGTCCAATGATGTATTTGCCCAAGGTTTTAATGGCAAACAATTTGTTAGTGATATGTTCATTTTAGATGAATATATTAAAAGACAAAATAAAGGTATTGATTTTACTCAAACCGATACCTATACAGGCACTCCGTACAATAATCCATCTTATTTGACCGGAAATGTTTATCGTGAAAATGAACTTCTAGCTACCAATGTAGCCTTGCGATATAACGCAATTGCTGATGAAATGGAGATCAAAGAATCTATTGCATCAAGCGACGACGATGCCAAAGTATTAACCAAATCTCCGGACATTTTTGTAAAGATAAATGAGAATATTTTTGTCTTCGTTCCTTACCAGGGAGGCATCGAAGGTGGAGGATACTTTCAGGTGCTTTATGAAGGTAAGAAAGTAGATTTCTTTAAAAAAATTATCAAAGACTTTACAGATGCAAAAAAAGCCACTTCTTCAATTACCAGAGACATCCCGGCACGATTTGTAGATAAACCGGTCTATTATTTAGTTACTAAAGATGGTAAATTCTATGAAATGCCTAAATCCAGAAATAAGAAATTGAAGGTTTTTGGCGAGAGAAGAGATGAAATGAAAAAGTATATCACCGATAAAAATCTTGATATAGATAAAGAGGCCGATTTAAAACGAGCTATTCTATATTTCGACACCCTATAAATCAATATACCTTTTATTATTTCATAGATCGTTTTCTAAAGTCGATCTTGTCTATTCTACACTCACCGAAGTTTAATAAGTCCTATTCGTTCTATATTTCAGGAACAATGCGGAGTCTGAATTTATAAATTCAGACATCTAATTAATAAATCTCGACTGGTATTGTTTGATTTAAACCCAAGTCATTTCTACTTTTACACAAGAGAAGGGAAATGAGTTGAATTCATATTCTTCCGAATTAATCCAGATTAATGATTACTTATAAAGCATAGCATCTATGTGGATAGTAACAGAGATTTTAATTTACTACTTATGAAAAAGTTATTTATCATTGCCATTTTAGCGATTTTGGGAGTTAACCAATTAGTGGCACAAGGATATTACCAGAGGCAATTCACAAGCGATCTTTTTATTTTAGATGAGTACATTAAGAGACAAAATAAAGGAATCGATTTTAAAGACACCAAAAGCTATATTGGAACTCCTTATAACAATCCGTCATATTTAACCGGAAATGTCTACAGAAAGAATGAATTGTTGGCAACAGGGGTTGCTTTGCGATACAATGCAATCGCCGACGAGATGGAGATCAAGGAATCTATCAGCTTTGATGATGAAGAGGCCAAAGTTCTGACTAAATCACCGGATATTTTTGTGAAAATTGTTGACGATATTTTCGTTTTTGTTCCTTATCAGGGGGGCGTTGAAGGAGGCGGCTATTTTGAAGTACTTTTCGAGGGTAAAAAAGTCGATCTCTTTAAGAAACATGTTAAGTCCTTTAGTAAAGGGAAAAAGGCGACTTCTTCTATTACCAGGGATGTCCCTGCAAAATTTGTTGATAAGCCTGTGTATTACATTGTTTTAAAGAATGGTAAATTTTACGAATTACCTTCTTCCAGAAGTAAAAAAATACGAGTGTTTGGTGAACATCAAGATGCTATGAAGGAATACGTTAATCGTAAAAAGTTAGACTTGAATGATGAAGCCGATCTAAAGAAAGCCGTGATGTATTTCGATGGGAAATAATTTGCTATGAAGAAGAAATAAAATCCTTCAAATAATACGGTTCAAAATAGGCGACATTTTCAAAGTCGCCTATTTTATTTTTCGCTTCAGCCAACTCTACTATTTCGCGAGCTGAGGGTAAACTCTCATCTAAAAAAATTGCATTCTTATGTTTGCACAAAGCTTTAAATTTTAAAACTCCATTTCCAATAAATGTAACTTTACCTTTATCTAAATATTCTAGATAGGAGTTCTCATTCAGTATTTCAGCTTTTGTTTCTCGGATCTCTTCCCCTTCCGAAGAATATATTGCAGAATACACTTCCATTCGCCGAGCATCCAACATCGAAACTACAATTCCTTTCGTATCCTTTACTTGACGTGCTAAAGATTTTAATGTTGCAACAGCGACTAAAGGTATATCTAAAGCGTAACAAAGTCCTTTTGCAGCTGAAACTCCAATGCGCAGTCCTGTATATGAACCGGGCCCTTTACTCACGGCAATTACGTCTAAATCTGTCTTATCTACGGAAGCCTGGATTAAAACATCTTCAATATATAAATGAAGTCTTTCAGCATGAGAATATTGGGTACTATTATCTTCCTTTAAGGCGATAACGCTTCCGTTATCCGATAGCGCTACAGAGCAATTGGTGGTTGCAGTTTCTATACTTAGAATTTTTGCCATTAGTTGTCACTCTCGTCTTTATCCTCCTTAGGAACCTTTACTTCTACCAAATCTCCACTTTTTAAAGATTTAGTTACTGTGTTATATGGTCCGGTAATAACAACATCCCCTTCCGAGAGACCTGAAGAAATTTCTATGTTAGAATCATCTTGTATTCCCGTAGTTACTACCCGTAACTTTGCCCGATCACCGTCTTTAACAAAAACACATTCGAACTTCTCCTCGTCTACCGTGGTCGTCTCTTTTACCATCGTTTTCTTGGCACTTGAGGTATCCGTCTTTATTACAATCGAACTTATTGGAACTCCTATTATCCTATTCTTTTTGTTGGTAATTATATCAACTGTAGCCGTCATTCCCGGTCGAAAAGGAGAAAAATATTCAGGTTTACCTTCTGTGAGATCTGAATAGGATTCTGGTAAAATTCTAACTTTAACCTTAAAATTCGTAACCTGATCTGCAGATAAGGTACTTTGTGCAGAATTCGCTATTTCGGTAACGATCCCTTTAAATTCACGTTTTAAATAGGCATCCACTTCTACGATTGTCGAGTCTCCAACTGCAACTTTCACAATATCATTTTCATTAACATCTACTTCTACTTCCATATTGTTCAAGTTAGCCACCCGTACAATCTCTGTTCCTGCCATTTGAGCCGTTCCAACCACTCGTTCTCCTAATTCTACGGCAAGTTTGGAAATCGTTCCGTTCATAGGAGCATAAATAGTAGTTCGAGATAAATTATCGCGTGACTGCTTTACGTTGGCGGCAGCACTTTGAACACTGTAGTATGCAGATTGCACATTCGCCTGCGCGACTTCATAGTCGGCGATAGAACGGTCCCATTCCGATTTGGAAATCACGCCCTTTTCGAAAAGTTGTCTGTTTCTTTCGTAATTGGCTTTTGCATTTTTCAGACTTGCCTCAGCTTGCGACAATTGAGCACGGACATTCGATAATCCGGCCTGCGACTGACTAACAGCAGCCTGAATTAAATCTGGGTTAATCTTAACCAAAAGATCACCTTTTTGTACTTGTTGTCCTTCCTTAATAGGAAGTTCAATTATTTCTCCAGATACTTCAGAAGAAAGTTTAACCTCAACTTCCGGTTGAATTTTTCCTGTTGCAGCTACCGTTTCGACTATATCGATTAATTCAATCTTGGTAATTTCAACTTCTTT
>CBDUGY010000117.1:0-9367 GCA_965367015.1 uncultured Ulvibacter sp. | reverse complement strand
GATTTTGAAAACGCTATTAGAGGTGCTTATTCAGCACTTACACTTGGCGGTTTGTACGGGTCAAGTGATAACGGTTCAATGTTAAGCGCACCCGATGTGTTAGCAGACAATGTAACCTTAGCACAAGCCGGAAGACGTACCAAGCAGTATTTACATGAATGGGATTACAACCCTAGTATCACTATGTTGACCATGTATAGAAATGCCTACTCTTTGATATTTCGAGCCAACCAAATTTTAGCTTTTGCTGAAAACTTTGAAGGCGATAATAAAGCTAACATTGTTGCAGAAGCGAAAGCACTACGTGCATTAGCACATTTCAATTTGGTATCCTTTTGGGGTAAAATTCCAACCCAATCTGGTGATGCCAATGCTAGTCTGGGAGTTGCTTATGTTACCACTGCAGATCCAAATACTGAGCCTGCAAGAGATAATGTCGCTGATGTATACAACATGATCGTTCAAGATCTTACGGATGCAGTTTTAAATATAAATACATCTAATCCTGACGGAAGAATGGGTAAAGATGCTGTGAATATTTTACTGTCACGAGTATACCTATACATGGGACAATGGCAAAATGCAGCTGATGCAGCTGAAGCTGTTACAGCATCTATAGCCTCTAGAGATAATTTTGTTGGAGTTTGGGATGACAGCAACCGAGATGGTTTGGTTTTCTTTATTCCTAATGAAACAGGAACTTTAGGTAATCAAATTGGTGTCGCTTGGGCACAGGGAACGCCAGGTTCATTATTACCTGAGTATGTAGCTTCTTTTGAGTTATTCAACCTATATGCTGCAGACGATATCAGAAAAGAAGCTTATATTTTTGATGCTTCGAACGGAAGTTCAAACTTTAATGCAATCAGAAAGCTTTTCGGAAGAGCTGGTCAAAATAACGGTGAAGTTGATTATAAGATCTTCAGAGCATCTGAAGCCGCACTCAACAGAGCGGAAGCTTACTTCAACTTAAATCAACCTGCATTGGCTTTAGCAGCATTGAATGAGCTTAGAACTGAACGTTATACCTCCCCTCCAAACGGAGAAACAGGAAATGCGTTAAGAGATGCAATCCGTCTTGAAAGAAGATTGGAATTTGCTTTTGAATACCAACGTTTCCTGGATCTTAAAAGATGGGGATTAGGAGTGGAAAGACTTAATACAGGTGATCTTGCTGATGGTTCTGGTACACCTTCTGCCGATTTATCATTGGCGGCAGGCGATATTAAATTCCAGATGCCATTTTCTCAAACCTCGCTTGACACAAACCCTAACTTGGTTCAAAATCCTGGTTACTAATCTTTAAAATATATAATTATGAAAAAAACATATATATTAATTTTAGCATTTGTATCGATGATAGCGTTTAGCTCATGCGATACAGATCACGACGAGTATGAAACAGATAGATTACCGGTTGTTGGACTTACAGGAACCGTAGGTAGTCAAAATGTATCACTGGATCCGGGAGACTCAGCAGAAAAAGGAATTGAAGTTTTTGTAAGCGATGTCGCTTCTGTAGACCGCACATTCCCGCTTTCTGTAAATTTAGCTGAAACAATGATCGATGCTGCTAATTATGCAGTTCCCGCAAGTTTTGTAGTTCCTGCAGGATCACGTACAGCAGAATTTTTGATCACAGTTACAAATGTGAATTTACCTGTTGATTACGCCCCTATCGTTTTAAAAGTTGACGAAGGTGCCAATCATGTATCAGGTGCGCAAGTATCTGTTAGGGCTCGATTAAAGCCTTAATACGCTTCATATCTAATATTAAACCGCGAGGAATTTAAATTCTTCGCGGTTTTTTTATTTCCACCAAACCACAAAGAAATAATCAATATGCGATTGCCTCCTCTTATAAACAAGGGGAGAGTGACGTTGTGTTAACTGTTCTTTTACGATTCTCTTGGTTTCGGAAAAGGAATTCCAACTATTTAAAGATTGTGGTGGTACTAACCATTTCTTTTTTTCAGGTACTGCATATTCTGCATCTTCCGCTTCAGTTAAGAAATCCGTATAAGTTATCCATTGACCTACGACACAGGAGTTAAAATTATCGGGCAACTCTTTTTTCTGAATACCTTTCGGAATAAAGAGAAATGCTTTTAAACACAGTCGCTGTTCTATTGTTGACGGGTCTAAACTCAGGTCTTTCAGAATAGAAAGCGTTTCTGAAGCAAATAAAAGTGGAAACTGTTTATCACGTAACTTTACCAGTTTTTCAACTAATGAATCCTTTAAATTGGGTCCTTTCCATTGGTGTATTAATTCATCATCACTTGAATTATCAAGGACATAAAATTTACATGACAGTTCAATATGATATATCTTTTTAAGAATGGAATCTTGTATTAAATAATCCAGTTCCCCGAGAGTTTCATTCAAACCTTGAATTTGAATGTTGGAGGCAATCTTTTTATACCGATTTGAATTATTCAAAAAAACTTCAAAACAGGATTCTGCCTGTTTCCCAATCATATCTGCAATAGATATTCTGCTATTTTCGACGGTTATTTTTGTATCTGAAAGCGAGAAATGGGGATAGGGAAAATTTTTAATTAATTTTGGATGTATCTTTAATTCCGGTGCATTCAAGAAGAAATTAAAGACTGATTCTGAATGGTTCATTGCTTTTTAACGGCACTTTCGTAACGCGATATCCAGTCTTCCACCGTCATTTTAGTAAACAGCTCCCCGAGGAGTTCGTAAGGAATCTTCTTCGGATTTTTAAATCGAATACAACTCTTACCCATATCCAGTTTTCCCGAAACATGCTTAGGATATTCGTTTGTAAACCACTCTAATAACTTTGGATCGTTATAGATTCCGGCATGATATACCGCGATATGATTCTTTTGTGATGCAATATTCATAAAAGGCAATGGAGTTTTAGGATCGCAATGATAACCGTCTGGATAGCGTGAGAATGGTACAACATACCCCAACATGCCGTAACCCATTGTTTCTTCGAAACCCTTCGGAAGATTATCTAAAGCCGTTTGTCTTAATCTTGAAATCACCTCCCGACGATCTTCAGGAAGTTCTTTGATATATTGTTCCGGTGTACTGGCTTTCGATTGCATCTTGTGTGTTTTATTTTATAAATATAAGAAGTTTTATGATTGCAAAGCAACTGGGTTTTTTAACTTAGCGCTTCAAAACTTGCTATTTTGCTAGCTAATTACACCAAAGAATTTAAATATAATATCTCCCTCGCTACTCCTGTAATTTTAGGAATGCTGGGACATACCGTTGTTGCTCTGGTCGATAATATAATGGTGGGTCAACTGGGAACTGCCGAATTAGCAGCGGTATCTCTGGGAAATAGTTTTATGTTTATTGCGATGTCTTTAGGAATAGGCTTCTCAACCGCCATAACACCTCTTATTGCCGAAGCAGACAGTGAAGGAAATTTCGAAAAGGGAAAATCGTCTTTCAAACATGGATTATTCCTGTGTATTATCTTAAGTATCGCTCTTTTTGCGATGGTATTTATTGCAAAACCATTGATGTATGCAATGAAACAACCGAAAGAGGTGGTAGATCTTGCGATGCCCTACTTAAATCTTGTCGCAGCTTCTTTAATTCCTCTTATTATCTTCCAGGCATTTAAACAATTTAGTGATGGATTATCTCTAACGCGATACCCCATGTACGCAACCATCGCTGCCAATATTGCCAATGTTGTTCTCAATTATATATTTATTTTCGGGAAGTTTGGCGCCCCCGAATTGGGCATTGTGGGTGCCGCGATCGGAACACTCGTATCCCGTGTGATCATGGTGGCGTATCTCTGGTACCGACTCTCGCAACACCATAAATCCCGTGACTATGTATTGAATATTAGGCTATTTACACTCACGAAGAGTATGCTCAAAAAATTAATAAACCTCGGATTTCCTTCGGCAATGCAAATGTTTTTTGAAGTGGCAATTTTTACGGCTGCTATATGGCTTTCAGGGATCTTAGGCAAAAACCCGCAGGCAGCGAATCAAATTGCCTTAAACCTTGCTTCAATGACCTTTATGGTGGCAATGGGCTTTAGTGTTACGGCAATGATTCGGGTAGGTAACCAAAAAGGATTACAGCGATTCAAGGAATTGCGCAGAATAGCACTCTCCATCTTTCTGCTTACAACACTTCTGGCAGTAGTGTTCGCAATTCTTTTGATGCTCTTTAATACCATGCTCCCTGAGCTCTATTTAGATCTAAATGACCCAAATGAGTTTGCAGATAATTTTGAAGTAATAAGCATCGCCTCTAAATTATTGTTAATTGCAGCAGTATTTCAAATTAGTGACGCCTTGCAGGTAGTGGTTCTGGGGGCACTACGAGGAATGCAGGACGTAACGATTCCTATGGTAATTACTTTTATTGCTTATTGGATCATCGGATTCCCGGTAAGCTTTTACTTAAGTATGTATACCGATTATGCCAGTTCCGGAATTTGGATCGGATTGCTTGTTGGACTTACAGCCTCTGCCATAATGTTATTCTGGCGATTTAATTATCTCTCCAAAAAATTGATCCCCGAGGAAGGGTTATAGCTTTAGAGATAATCTGTACTTTTGCTTTATAATCAATAACTATCAATATTCTAAACTTCTGTTTATGGACTTTCCGAAATATCTTTTAGGGGATAATAGTGACTACCCCACAGCCATCTTTGTGATTCATACCGAATTTCCCCGATTTATAATTAATCTGGAAGATGATGAAGTAGAATGGTTAGAGGATTTTGATACGCACGATCAAAAAGAATTGGAAACTGATACTGAAAACTTTATCAGAGAAGCTACCGAATTCTATGATCGAGAAATAGCGAGATACGAGAATGATTGATGAGCTTTTAAAATATGACACAGAACTGTTTCTGTTTCTAAACAATTTAGGCAGCGAACCCTGGGATGGCCTTTGGTTAATTATTACCGAAAAATGGTCTTCAGTACCCTTGTACATACTACTTCTGGTCCTGGTTTACCGGAAGCTCGGGATAAAAGGAACTATTATAATTTTGATTATTGCAGCACTAATGATTACAGCTACAGATCAATTGGCTAACCTTTTTAAATATGTGCTGTTTCAACGGCCTCGTCCGTGTAGAGTAGAAAGTCTGCAAGAATCAATGCGCTTAATTGCCGATGGTTGCGGGCGCTATGGATATTTCTCGGCACATGCCGCCAGCTCGATGGCGGTCGCAGTTTTCCTGGGATTATTGTTGAGAGATAAATTTAAATACCTCCCGTTTTTACTTTTGTTTTGGGCAGTACTGCTTGGATATAGTCGGATTTATCTCGGGGTGCATTATCCGTTGGATATTATCACCGGTATGTTCTTCGGGAGCTTAATAGGATGGGGCGCGCATCGCTTACAAGAGTGGGCACAGGTCAAATTTAACGCTTCGTGACCAGATATAAATCTCGCCAGAGGCGCGTTTTGTGAGAACGATCTCCCGGTCCCTTTGCATTCATATCGAAACGGGTTATTTTTTCAACCGCATAGTTTTCAAAAGTAGTATGAAATAATGCCGTATCTTCTTCACCAACCAATACACCAAACGCTGACTCTTCAGGGATTCTTATTGTGCCATCACCGGGTGCTAATACCTCGATTGTGTCACCATAGTCCCAGATAAGTTCTGGAGTGAAATAAGTCAATTCGTAAACGTTCAGATTGGTTTGAGCTTGCCAGACGTTCAATTCTGAAAGGCCTTTATATTGAGGATTAATTGTAAGTGTTTTAGCTAAGGGCATTCCGAAGCACATAATAGCCACTATAAAAGCAATCGTTAAATAAAAGACCGGTTGTATTTTTTTTCGGAAAAGATTTCGGAACATAAAAAATCCGATTCCAACCAGAATAATGGAAAGAAGAATGAACCAGATCCATTTACCGGCGAGAACATCTTTCAAATATAAATATCCCGCTAAAGGAAATACCAGTCCGATAGTAGCGATTAGCCCAAAGTTAAAATAAACGGGAAAGATTTCGCGCTTATCTTTCATCTCCACAAACTTTCGAAAGAGATATTCGATATAGAAAGCTGTGTTCATTGCCAACGGAATTAAAACCGGCAATAGGTATCTCGATTTTTTTTCAGGAATGATAGATAATAAAATTACTGAAATCATTGTCCAGAGAAATGTGAAGCGATAGGCTTTTTTATCGAATACTCTATTTTTTAGATAAGGATAGAGTAGCGATATGAACGCCGGAATCGTCCAGATTCCGCTTTGCGTAAAGAAACTCCAATAATAATAGAAAGGCTTGATTTCGTAGCTGATCCAATTGGTAGCTTCCTTCTCAGTAATGGCTGCGGCTGCCTTAAGATCGTGTGTAAGGGTGTACCAATGCCACCATACAGAAAGAAATATTCCTACCACCAACAAAACAATGAGCGGAAGAATTCTCGATTTCATTCCTTTGAAACGATATACAATTCCGAAGGATATTAGAAAAGGTAATAATAGTGCGTATAATGATACCGGGCCTTTGCTTAAAAAGGAACAACCAAAGAAGATTGCGGCGATAAGGGCGCGCTGATATTTTTTCTCTTCCGAAGAAAAGAAGAGAAATAATTGATAAATAGTTACCATCATAAACCCATGAGTAAAGATGTCCCATTGGCCATTTCTTCCGGAGAAAATTATAAAAAAGGAGGTCGCGAGGATAAGCGAACCGATAAAAGAGTACGTTTTACTTTGGGTGAGTTTTAATGAAAATTTATAAGAAAAGAGAACCAGAAGTAGAGTTACTAAAGCCGCGGGGAGCCGTAAAGCCACTAAATTTTTGAGCCCGAATATAGCAGCAGACAAAGCTGTTAACCATGTTGGAAGAGGAGGTTTTTGATAGCGCGCCTCGCCATTGAGTGTTGTGAGCAGCCAATTCCCGTCGTTTAGCATTTCTCTGGCTGTTGTGAAATTTCTCGCTTCCATTATATTCACATATATCGCGTCGAGATTCACAAAGAAAATTGCAAAGCAGGTAAGAATTAAAAGCAAAATATGATTGTTCTTAAGCTTCTCCATTTATTTGTTTTTTCCAAATAACAATATTTCTAATATAAATAATTAAACCTGCGATGTGCCCCACAAATAAAACGGGATCTTTTCGGAAAATGGCATAAGTTAGAATAAGTGAAGCGCCAATAACGCTCATACGCCAAAAACCAACGGGCAGCTGCGATGTTTTCGTTTTTTCAGAATACATCCATTGATAAATAAACCGCAGGGTAAAAATAAGTTGAGAGACAATCCCAAGTATTAATAACCATAAGGGTATAGCTTCATTTCTGAAAAGGTGTTCTATATCGTATTCACCGTTATTATATGCATAAATTACAAGCAGGATCGGAAAAATGAGTAGAAAAACCTGTAAAATCTTTGGTGATCGTTGCCATTGCCCTTGCAATTGTAAATTTCTGATATAAATATAATAGGTGAGCGCCTGACCAAGCATGATAGCGAAATCGTCACGGAGATATCCATACACGAATAATAGAAAGGATGCGAAGAGACTGAGTTTCCAGAATATGGAAGGTGTAACAACTCGTTTATTCTTTTCTGAGAGAATCCATTGAACCAATAATCTTCCCGAGAAGAGAATTTGTGCTAAGAACCCAATAGCATAGATTGCCCAATTACTCATCCTTTGTTTTTAACCTCATAGTTTATATACTTTTTCTTCATCCAAAGGTAAGCAAAGCAATCCATCAAAGGTCCCAGTAAACGATTCCACAGCCCAAATTTAGCCGTCCCTGCCATACGAGGAAAATGTTGTACCGGCACTTGTAATATTTTACCGTTCTGCAGAAGGATCATGGCAGGAAGGAAGCGATGCAGGCCTTTAAACATAGGAATGCGTTTAGCATAATTGGTTTTAATCACTTTTAGCGGACACCCGGTGTCGTCCATGCCATCATGAGTGAAAGCCCGTCTTATTCCGTTGGCAATTTTAGAAGACATGTTTTTTACAAATGAATCTTTTCGGTTAGCTCGAACTCCCGTTACAAGATCGTATTCCCCAATATGTGCAAGTAAAAGATTAAAGTCTTCGGGGGCAGTCTGCAAATCGGAATCGATATAGCCTACCAATTCACTTTCTACATGGTCGAATCCGGCCTTAATTGCCGCACTGAGTCCGTGATTCTCCTTAAAGTTAATAAACCGGAAAGCCTCGTTTCTCTGGCAGATAGCCTCGATTAGCTCCTGACTTCTATCCTTTGAGCCATCATTTACAAAAAGTATAGCGGTTTTTTTTGTAGCAATTTTAGTATATGCCAGCAATTCTCTTTCAACACGCTCAAGGTTATCTTCTTCATTATAGACCGGTACAATAATGGTAAATTCGTACATAAAAGTTGGTAAAATATTTCTGCAAAAGTATTTCTTTTTTAAACAATTTGAATATTAATAAAATAGAACTGTTAAAAAGATGGTATTTTTGAAGTTGGAAGCAGGATAGCAGAACTTGAAGGGGGTGTTTGCGATCTTAAATTGCAGGCTGTGTTTCCTCAATTTTTTAGAACACCGAATATTTAAAACTGAATGAAAATATTAGTCACAGGCGCTGCAGGATTTATTGGATCTCATACCTCAGAAAGATTAGCCTTAATGGGGCATGAAGTGATTGGGGTTGATAATTTTTCGCCATATTACGATTTTCGTTTAAAAGATTTAAATGCGAAAGAGCTTTCGGAAAAGGGAATACATGTGCATACGCTTGACCTGAGAAAAGAAGAACTTTCAGAAATAATAACAGAAGACCTGGATTATATTTTTCACTTTGCAGCACAACCCGGTATAGCCGCTTCAAGTACTTTCGAAGATTATCTTAGTAATAATATTATCGCTACACAACGTATGTTGAATGCGATAGAAACACTTAAACGGAAACCTTTTTTTGTAAATATTGCCACTTCTTCAATTTACGGATTGTACGCAACGTTGGGTGAGGATGAGGCGCCATTGCCAGCATCTTGGTACGGAGTGACCAAACTAGCAGCCGAGCAATTGGTTTTGGCATATTCCCGAAGAGAACTTTTGCAAAGTTGTTCATTGCGCCTGTACTCAGTTTACGGGCCCAGAGAGAGACCTGATAAATTATATACGCGATTAATTGATTGCAGCTTAAATGATAAAGTATTCCCACTATATGAGGGCAGTCTAGAGCATTTAAGAAGCTTTACTTACGTACAAGATATTGTTGACGGAATAGTAAGTGTAATTGGTAAAGAAACAATTTGCAATGGTGAGATTTTTAATTTAGGAACGGAAGAGGAGAACACAACTGCTACAGGGATTAAGACCGTGGAGGAGATTTTGCAGAAACAAATTAAAATTGAGATAAAGCCGGCTCGCCCTGG
>CBDUGY010000116.1:0-9444 GCA_965367015.1 uncultured Ulvibacter sp. | reverse complement strand
CAGCCACTGTCTCATGAGTATTATCATCTATTAAAATAAAACTCCCCGTAATTCGATTATCTCTATACCCATCAACCATCAATGGTCGGGTGGTTCGAACAGTTATTCGTCCGATATCATTCATTTTTATCTCTTTGTCATCAGAATCTCTGTTATACGTATCTATATCAATTTTGTACAATACGTTCTTGATCATCGCTTTTTGCTCATTCGTATTGTGAAGTATTGTATACTTGGTTCTAGGTCGCGCCGGTTCATTATGTAGCCAACAAAACATCGCATCAAATTCCTGAACCGCTTCGGGTTTGTTATTCGCCTTAACGATCATATCCCCACGACTCACATCAATATCATCAGCCAAAGTTATAGAAACAGACATGGGTGCATACGCTTCTTTAAGCTCTCCTTCAAGCGTATCGATTGATTTAATTTTTGAAGTAAAACCTGATGGCATAACCACGACTTCATCTCCCGGTCTAAAAATACCACTCGCTACACGTCCTGCATATCCCCTGTAATCTATAAAACCTTCGCGCTGGGGACGTAAAACTGTTTGAACCGGAAAACGTGCATCAATTTTATTTATATCACTGCTTATATGCATGTGCTCCAGAGTGTGCAGCAGCGGCGCACCTTGATACCACGCCATATTATTCGATCGGTTCACTACATTGTCACCGTTTAAAGCACTAATAGGGATGAACCTAATATCCTTCACGTCTAATTTGGAAGCAAATTCTTCAAATTGAACAATGATCTCTTCATATCTTTTTTCTGAAAAATCTACAAGATCCATCTTATTGATACAAACTATGAGATGCGGTATTTGAAGCAATGAAGAAATGAACGAATGTCTCTTTGTTTGCTCGATAACGCCATTGCGTGCATCAATCAGAATCAGTGCCGCATTTGCCGTAGAGGCTCCGGTAACCATATTTCGGGTGTATTGAATATGTCCCGGGGTATCGGCGATGATAAATTTTCGTTTTGGGGTTGTAAAATATCTGTATGCAACATCTATTGTAATCCCCTGTTCGCGTTCGTCGCGCAAACCATCGGTAAACAATGCCAGATCAATTCCCTCGTGGCCTTTTCGTTTACTTGTCTCTTCAATAGCTTCTATTTGGTCTTCAAAAATTGATTTGCTGTCGTATAGCAGTCGGCCAATTAAAGTACTCTTACCATCATCCACACTACCGGCGGTTGTAAAACGCAATAACTGATTATTATCTATTTGCATACTGTTTTTAACTTTTAAAAATAACCTTGACGTTTCCTATCCTCCATAGCACTTTCGCTGCGCTTGTCATCACTCCTATTTCCCCGCTCGGTTTGTTTCATCGCTGATACTTCCAGAACAATTTTTTCTAATGTATCTGCATCAGATTCAATACCGCCGGTAATAGTAATATCACCTAAGGTTCTGAAACGTATCTTTTTTGTTTCTACTTTTTCATTCTCCTCAAGTTTTAAATGTTCCGAAATTGGAATCCACGAATTACTTCTCCATACCACGTCACGTTGGTGTGCAAGGTAGAGCGACGGGATTGCAATATTCTCGCGATTGATATAATTCCAAACATCCATTTCGGTCCAGTTACTGATAGGAAATGCTCTAAAATGCTCCCCTTCAAAGTGCTTCCCGTTTAATATATTCCAAAGCTCCGGGCGCTGATTTTTAGGATCCCACTGCCCAAAGTCATCTCGATGTGAAAAAAATCGCTCTTTAGCTCTCGCCTTTTCTTCATCGCGTCTTCCACCTCCAATGGCGCAATCCACTTTATGTTCTTCAATTGTATCGAGTAATGTTGTTATTTGTAACGCATTACGGGTTGCATTTTTTCCTTTTTCTTCGGAAACCCTTCCGCTGTCTATAGATTCTTGCACTGAACCAACTATTAGTTGTACTCCCAATTCTTTAACGAGATCATCCCTGAATTGAAGTGCCTCAGGAAAGTTATGTCCAGTATCCACATGCATTAACGGAAAGGGGATTTTGGACGGGTAGAAGGCTTTTCGGGCCAAATGTGTTACTAAAATGGAGTCCTTTCCTCCCGAGAATAAAATAACAGGATTCTCAAATTGTGCCCAAACCTCTCTCAAGATAAAAATGGCTTCCGATTCTAATTCATCCAAATAATTTAGATAGTATTTACTCATGTTAGCTGTAACTTTTTATCTATATATTTCAAAATAATTTCAACTGCTTCCGAAATTGATGTGTTCACAGTATTAATTTCTATATCGGCTGCAATTGGTGCTTCATAGGGAGCACTAACTCCGGTGAAATCTTTAATTTCACCCTTCCGGGCTTTTTCGTATAAACCTTTAACGTCCCTCCGTTCACATTCTTCAATTGGAGTATTCACGAATATTTCCACAAAGTTACTATAACCAATTATCTTTTTACAATTTTCTCGGTCGTCTCTGTACGGAGAGACAAAAGATGCAAGGACCACCAAACCTGCATCTGTCATTAACTTGGCAACTTCAGCGATACGCCGAATATTCTCTTTGCGGTCTTCCGAAGAAAATGATAAATTACTGTTTAATCCCTTGCGAACATTGTCACCATCTAGAATGTAAGTATGAAAATTACGCTTATAAAGCGCCACCTCGACTGCATTAGCAATAGTCGATTTTCCTGATCCTGAAAGACCTGTAAACCATAAAACTAATGACTTATGCTGTTTTAAACCGCTTCGTTGCTGTTTTGTTATATGAAATTCGTGGGGAATTATATGTTCCATGGCAAAATTAGTGTCTTTTTGGCAATCCGAAATTTATTCTATACCAAACTCTTTCGTGAAGATAATACAAAAACATTTTAGTGATGAGTTCAGCAAAACCAATTTTAAGTCCGGTAAGCGGATTTCCGGTAATAATCCATGACAGTATCATCGTATCCAAGGTTCCTATTCCACGCCAGGTTATAGTTTTTGCTAAGTGACGCTTCCTGCTCTCTCTTAAAACTCCGGTTTTAGACAAATTTATGCTAAACCATACACGTTCATGCAGGTAATACAAAACTAGTTTTGTAATCACTTCGGCTATACCGATCTTAAGTCCGGTTAGTGGATCCCCTGTGATAAGCCAGGACAAAAGTATAGTATCGATAGTACCAACAATTCTCCAGGTAAAAGTCTTTGCAATATGTCTTTTGTGTGAGCTGTGTGGCATTATAGTTTTACTAGAAAGTAATTATTCAGCAAATTGGGCTTATTATAACGCATTTCCTCCTTAGTTGTTTGATCTAAGACCTTAACTCCAACATTTTTACAAATGGCATGTCCTGCAGCCGTATCCCATTCCATGGTAGGAGCAAATCTCGGGTAAATATGGGCCGATCCTTCAGCTATCAGGCAGAATTTTAACGAACTACCTTTTGAAACAATTTCAACATCATTGCTCTCTTCTATTTCTGAAATAAATTTTTTAGTTTCTTCATTTAAATGCGAACGACTCCCAACTATTTTGATAGGAGGGGTAATATCTGTTATCGGACTAATTTCTGATGCATTCTCATAGATATGATCTATGTTCGCCTGTGTATCCTTTAATACTATTTTAAACGATTTATCCTCTTCCGAAGTAAAGTACAGTGTTTTATATACAGGAACGTAGATTACACCTAACACAGGTTGACCCGCACTTACCAAGGCAATATTTACAGTAAACTCACCATTACGCTTTATAAACTCTTTGGTTCCGTCTAAGGGATCGACAATCCAACAGGTCTCCCAATTTTTTCGTTCTGAAAATGGTGCTTGTTTATTTTCTTCACTTATAATCGGAAATTCCGTAGTAAGAAGATATCTATTGATAACATCATTAGCATTCTTATCGGCTATAGTAAGAGGAGAATTATCATCCTTAATTTCAATGTTAAAATCATCAGATTCGTATACCTTCATTATCGCCTCCCCTGCTTCAATCGACGCAAGAATCGCCTTTTCTAGAATTTTATTCATATACTGCACACTTGGGAATTTCACTTATAGAAAAATGAACTAATCAATTAAAAAAAATAAACAGTTAAGGGCGCTAAGGTACTAATTCTTTTTAATCATTTAAATTGAACAATCCCTGTCAACCTTACTTCTTAAAATACTACTAAAAGGCGTTAAATAAAGACTAAATGCCCTTTTATTATTGGTATCTGAAAGCTTCCTGCTTAACTTTGTAACACAAAAATGCAACCAAATGAATTACTTAAAACTCGACAAAACTAAAGTCAAAACAACGGTTAAAGAATTAGATACTCTTTTAGCAGATTACCATTTGTATTATCAAAAACTCAGAAACTTCCATTGGAATATTGTGGGTAAGAACTTCTTCGATTTACACAATAAATTTGAAGTCATGTATGACGATGCGAAGTTGAAAATCGATGAGATTGCTGAACGAATTCTCACATTGCGTTATCAACCAACAAGTAATTTTTCTGACTATTTAAAAATGTCTTCCCTAAAAGAATCTTCTTCAGATTTAAAAGATCTGGAAATGGTGAAAGTTATTCTAGAGGATCATGGAAAAATCTTAGAACAGATGAGAAAAGTTATTGAAAAAGCCGATGCGGCCGGAGACGAAGGAACCATTGATATGATAGGTGCATATATTGGTGATATCGAAAAAGTAAGCTGGATGCTGGACGCTTGGACAATGAAGGCCGGAGACAACCACCCGGAAGCATAATCTTAAAAACTCAGGTCTGCATCAATGCAGACTTTTTCTATATGAATAAATTACTCATAATACTTCTTATAACAGTTACAACTGCTAATTGTCAAGACTTTGGAAAGTTAAACATTATCGCCTCTTTTCCCAATCATATGAAAGAAGTGAGTGGTATTGATATTCTAGCTGACAGCAATCTTATTTGGATGGTTGAGGATGCCGGAAACAAACCAAAGCTGTATGGTTTTGATAAGGCGACAGAATCTTTAGAAAAGGCAATCACTTTGGCAAATGCAGATAATAAAGACTGGGAAGATCTAACTTCCAATGGTAAATCCACAATCTATATAGGCGATTTCGGAAACAATGGTAATGAAAGAAAAGATCTTGCAATTTATACTGTGAAGGATGTACTTAGAGTTTCAGAAAATGAGACTGATGCCACTAAAACTTCTTTTATCTTAGAAGATCAACAGAAATTTCCGCCCAAAAAGAAAGATAGAAATTACGATATCGAGGCATTCTTCTATTTGAACAATTATTTTTACCTCTTCACTAGAAATCGAAGCAATGACTTCGACGGTACAACAAAACTGTATAAACTGCCTGCGCAAGAGGGTAATTTTACAGCAGAATTAATGGATTCATTTATTATTTGTGATGATAAAAAAGATTGCGAAGTAACTTCAGCGGCAATTCACCCGGAATCTGGTCAAATCGCCTTACTTACTTATGATAAGGTATTTCTATTTAGGAATTACCAAAATGATGATTTTTTCGGCGGAAAAGTTCGCGAAATCAAGCTTGGTCACCTATCCCAAAAAGAAGGAATTACTTTTAAAGATGCTAAAACACTCTATATTGCCGATGAACGCAATGGAAGTAATGGAGGAAATCTCTACGAATTAAAAATCAAAGACTAAGCCCAAATCCAAATTCTACGCGAACTCCTTCTTCACCATTAAATACGCTGAATTTTCCTTGTAATGCCTCAGTCCATTCTAAGTTAAAGCCGCCCCCATAGGCATCGTGCCAAACTTCCGATTCTTCATTATCGATCCATACTCTCCCTAAATCATAACCTCCATAAACACTTACGCCTAAAGGAAAAAGAAAGGTTTTTATCTTCGGAAAGTTATAAATTAGATTAGCATTAGTCACCAAGCTGTGCTCTCCAATAAATCTTTGATTCCTGTATCCTCTTAATCCGCTGTTGGCACCTAAACTCGGACTCTGATAAAACTCCGTGGTATCACCAAACAGGAAACTTCCCTTGGCGGCTGTATGAAGGATCAAGCGTTTATTTCGAGAGAGGGAGTTGTAAAATTCAATATAAGTATTCAAAAATCCTGTTAGATCTTCCGAAGTCAGATTATCAATTCCACCAACTGTCGCTGAAAAATCCAACCCCTTGGTGGGATGATTTTTATCATCAAAATTTTTATAGCGATACGTCATGTTAGGAACTGCAAAGTAGCTCCTATCGTCAAATATCATAGGATTAGTATTCGCAATAAAGTTATCCCCATTATGAACTACTTTAACCGTTTCTAAATCAAACTTTACCTGAAAAAAGCTTCCGTAATCTGATGTTCTTTCAATTCCGATTCCTCCGGAAGTAATTGCCAGATTAGCGCGATTATAATCTAGTGACAACAGCTCATCAGGGTTATCAGTTTCGTTTCCGAAGCCAAAGAAATTTTGAGTATAATTTTTTGAAGTATACCGGGTATCCAATACAAGGTTATAATCTGAAATTACGGCCGCATAGCCTTTGGAGAATCGTAAATCTAATCCCTGTGTTAAGAAGTGATAGTCTGCTAAAACTTCAGTTTTTCGTCCGTATGGGTTTTCGATAAATTTGTTTACTGTTTTGGTATATACTCCTTTCAAAATGGTTCCGCTATCAGGGTCACCATGCATTGAAAGACCGATTCCCCCTCCTTTGCTACCTTTCTTCTGATAATCGTATAAGTTAGCTTCATAGAAATTTGTGAATCTAAAATGAGCGCCACCTTTATTCAAAATTTCGTTGTTTTTAGATCTTCTGTCGTACACTTTTATCAGTCGCCCCTCTTTAATATCGTAAGTGTCCTTTTCCTGCCCACCTATAATTCTAATGAGAATGGCATCTTTAGCATTGCCAACCACCGAGAAGACATCTTTATCGTCTAATCCATATAGCCAGATTTCTTGAGTCTCATTACTATTAAATGTCCGGTCGAATAATACGTCCCTTTTCTCACCGTCTTTAATTCTATATGCCTTAATCTGGGTGTTACCATCCGGGAACCTAATAATGTCAAAATGATCATCCTTATCAGTTCCTGTCAGCATTTGAAAAGTGATAAATTCCTTGTAATATCGTTCTACGATATCTACCAGATTAGCCTTTCTGTTTATAAAATGATGTTTAATTTGAGTTAGGGTACTGTCTTTTACCTCTTCCGGAAGTGAATTGAACGCAGCATCAAGAGTTTTTTTATCTATAGACTGCTGTAAAAAGCGCGCCTGCTCAAGCCAGACCTCTTTATCACTTCTCTTGATTAATGCCCTATCTAGTTTCGAGCCTGCAGCATTAAACCATTTTACATCTTTAATATCGTCTCCATAGACCCCAAATTGATTAACACTTCCAATTATGCTACTCAAGGTTTTCAGCAGGGAGCCGTCAAAATTTGCAAAAACCTGATCACGATCTCGGGGTATAGGTACAAACACCTTTTTTCCATCTCCATTCTCAAATTCTGCCCAACGCCATTGATCACTATGCCTGTCCCAGTCACCAATTAGCATATCGAAGATCCTCGCCCGTATATAGGCTTCTTCATCGAGAATATAATCTTCATCCTCGCGAAGTTTATCGAGCAGATCGTCTGTACTTTCTACATCATCGGGATAGCCAAAGCTTTTTTTGTCGGTATGTTCGTCCGATGGCTTTTCAACTATCATATATAATTGATTTCCATAATCCTCATTATACTTGCCCAATGCTTTTTGTTTAGGAACATAATATAATTTCGGATTGGTATAATATACGTCAGCTGCTTTAGCCAACTTCGGAATCGCAAAAGCAGCATAGGGATGAGCCGCAGTATAGAAATCGGATATTAAATCCTCTGTAAGGGTGTTTGAAAAGTATTTTTCGCCGTCTAGTCCTTTGAATGCAGTAGTTTCCAAAAACTGAGTCGCGCTTTTTCGTAAGGCTCTCATATTGTATTCCTTGCCATTCTTATCGTGCAAACGTAGCGATCGGGTTTGATGCCCCCCGCCTGGACGGATAACCTTTAGGCCTCCGTATAATGTATCTAAGACGGCCACTTCCGCATTAACCTTGGTTCCGTAGACGTGACGATAGTGATTTCCCCATAAGGATTTGAAAAAATCTGTCTTCTCTACTTCTTCAAGCTCATATACAGAGGCTTTAACTGTTTTTGGAAACGTTTCAGGAAATTGGGACAAATCTATTTTTACAAAAGGTTCGAAAACTTTTTTCTGATAAATAACAGACGCTTCACCACTTTCGCTAACCTCGTAGAATGATACAGCAACGCTTCCATTTTCATAAACTATTACTTTGCTAAAACCCTTACCTCCAAATGAGAACAAACCATTATTACCTAAACTCACAGGTTTTCCACCGGAAGCCGCTCCGGAAACTAGTTGCTTAAGATTTTGTTGTTCTATATACTGCAATGCCTGCTCATGCCCGGAAACAATTAATATCCTTTGATCATCTACATCGAGCAGCATTTCCAGCTTTTCGACTAATTCCTTATATCTGAAATTATTCTTATCCTGTATAGACGGTGCCCCTTGCGATCGTATCTCCGTGATTAAGGTTGCGATACCGGGAAGAGGTATATTTCCATGAAAAGGAAAAATATGATCTCTAAAGGAAAAATTACCCCCATGTATTCCATTAGTATACAACGGATGGTGTATAGCAAATAGAATAATTTTATTCGCATTCTTTTTTAATTCTCCTTCAACCTCCAAAAGAAATTTTTCTCTTGTTTTAATTTCACATTTATCATTCATTCCGGGATTCTTATCCCAGTCTTCGATATACCACTGACTGTCGATTGTGATTAATTGTATATGGTCTGCCACTTCAATGCTTTCTATGGGGCAACCATTATTTGGACTTAGAATATCTTCTTTGGATAGTTCCTCCTCCAAATAATCTTCAATCACCTCCAGCCCCTTAATGCCATCATAGGACCAATCGTAATTGCCGGGGACGAAGAATGCGGCAGCATTCGATCTTTCAACCAAATTAATTTGTCGGTCAAGATCCTTTTTTACGTCATCTGTTTTGTTTTCATTGGTATTATCGCCTATGAATATGATGTTACTTTTTTCTGACGAGTTTCTTGAGATCTCTGTTTCAACAGCTTTTAATACAGCATCACTTTCACTTTTTGAGGCATTTCCTAGGATATAGAAACTTTCAGACGAACCGGCTATTGGTATCACTTCCGTCGTTTCATTTCTAATTAAAAGATTAGATGTCGCGCAAGATGCCAGGAACATTGAGATGGTAAGACTATATAGTAACGTTGTTATCTTCAAGAATATTTTTTTTAGTTATTCCTATTAAAAGCTTAATCCTAATCCGATACTGTACCTTGTTCCTTCCACACTATTAAATGCACTCAACGACGCATTCAAGCCGCCAATACTGTTTAACCACAAACCTCCCCCCAACGAATTATGCCATTTATCAGATTTCTGAGAAGGAACCCATATTTTACCGAGATCGGC
>CBDUGY010000115.1:0-9515 GCA_965367015.1 uncultured Ulvibacter sp. | reverse complement strand
AGGCAGTTTTACATTTAGTGCCGTGGATGGTACAGGCGGTGATCCAACCATTTATGAAGTGACAAATGGCGAATTCCGAATTACAATCTAAAAATCCATTTAAACTATAAAATAAAAAAGCCTTCTCAAAAACTGAGAAGGCTTTTCCTTAAATAACACTTTAGGTTACATCGATTTGATGGTTCCAGAACCTAAAACCTTTGTATCTGTATTTGACGGATCTCCTCCATATCGAATATCCCCTGAGCCATTTACACGAGCCTTTAAATTGCTCTTTGCGTGCACTTCGGCATCTCCGGAACCTGAAACATAAACCTGAACATTTTCCGCTTTTAGTGATTTCCCTTCAAAATCCCCACTTCCACTAACTTTAACCTCAAATTCTTGTGCTTTTCCTTTTAGCACCATGTCGCCAGATCCTGTAACTTTCGCGTCTAATCGCATCGCTTCAACTTCTAACGATAAATCCCCACTTCCTGTGACAGACACTTCAAAAGCCTCACTATTTATGGTGTCCTTACCTACAACATCGCCCGAGCCAACCAGGGATACTTCAGAAAGACTTTCAAAAGGAACCGTGATATGTATACCTTTTTTGGTTTTTAAGTTAACATTGTTTTTAATATTAATTTTCAAAGTGCCTCCAGCCGATTCAATTTCTACATATTCATGTAAATTATTGTCGGTGGTAACTTGAATTGCACCTTCGGTTCCGCGTTCTAAAACAACGTCCATAAAGCCAACTATATTCACACGATCATAATCGGCTGTGTTCACAGTTTTCGTAGTAATATTACCATCACCTTGAATTTTCTTTCCCCATTGTGCAATGGCAACTGTTGTAGAACTTAAAAGTATCACTAATACTATCGTAATTTTGGTCAATTTTGTCATTTTATAATAGAATTTGAATTAATTTTTTACAAATGTAACGCCACCGTAATCAGACTTAATGTTCACAGTATTTCCCGAAGTCTTGCTTCCATGATATCCCGAGTACTTTTTGTCGCTACCATCTTTATCGGTCTTGGTAACAGTAACATTATCTTCACCGTTAAAACTAGCGTACGACAAATCTAAGTGAAAATTGAAATTATAACTACTAGCAAAGCCTAATTTTATTCCGGTGTAGTCTCCATTAATGGTTACATCCTTGGCCGTAGCAGTTAATTGCTCCACTTTTATCGAACCGTAATCTGTGTTGAGATTTAAGGAACCACTCACTGTTCCAAATCGATTGGTGAGATAATCTCCACGACCCATCACATCACCAGCTTTATCGACTGAGATTTTACCATAGTCGCAATTATAATTTAAATCTTCTACTTCTAGGATTTCAGATTGAGTGTAATCTGCGGTCAATTCAAGTCGCTCTACTTTTTCCAAGGTAAAACCGGAATAATCTGCATTGATTTTACCACTTTTCATATAGCCTATGGTAGACTTACTCGTGTAATCGAAATTTAAGTAGTTGCCATCTGCCAGAAGCTCTCCGATATGCAATTGACCGTAATCACAGCTTATTTTCGCATTTCCCTGAAGTTTATTTATACTAATGGCACCATAGTCATTATCCAGATCCACGCTATTGGTAATGGGTAATTTAATGGTGTAGTTTATTTCCATGGAGATATTGTTATTACCGCTGCCCCAAAACTTCCATGAATTTTTATCTTTATTAAAGACGGTTTTTGCAAAAACCAGACCTCCATCGGCCGTGAACTCTACTGTGATCTCTTCCAGTTTTTTCTGAACCTTTTCTTCATCATTTCCGTTGGTTTTTATTTTAACCTCTATAACGGTACGGTTCTCATTCCAGGTAGTGATATCAACATTTCCATAGCTGTTATCAATTTTTAATCTGGCGTCTTTGTTTACCGTGAATTCCTTTTTAATGGTCTTCTCTTTAGTGTATTTACCTTTAAATTTATCATGATTGGCAAATGCCAACACAGGAAGTAATAAAAGCAGAATAAGTGTTTTAAATTGTAGTTTCATTTCTATAGGCTTTAAGGTTTTTAATTTCTTCTATTTTTTCAATAACCTGTTCCAGGAGGTCAATCCTATTCTGAAAGTTAGAGATCATTGCATAGATCACTCGCTTGTCATTGCCACTAATTGCCAAGTCTTTTTTAAGTCCGTTATATTCTTCCTCCAGCAGGGTGATTCGCTTTAAAGCATCATCTACCAAACTTTTTGCTTGAGGATCGGTAAGACTTTTTAATGTGGACAGTTCTTCATTGATGGTTGTTGTAAAAAAAGACTGAGTTTGTTTCATTTCTGGTGAAACGCTAGCTAAATCTAATTCTGATGGATTTGCCTTCAGAAATAAAGATCCGATGGCTACTAATACTGCTATAGACGCAGCAATGGAAAGTGGTTTCCACCAGTTTAATCTTTTAACTGAAGATTTTTCAGAAGCATTTAACTTATCTAAAAAACGCTTTTGATGCTGTGAAGGTGTTTCGTGTACATCGAAGCTACCTTCAAGTCTTTTAAATAATTCGTCAATTTTGTCATTTTTCATAATACTGCTGTTAATTTTTTTCTTAAACTTTCTTTAGCGCGAGAAACCAACGTTCGGCAATTGGCATAACTTATTTCAAGAATTTCGCAAACCTCTTCGTAATCATAACCTTCAATTAAATGTAGCGTTAGTACCTGTCGGTATTTATCGTGAAGTTCATTCATACAGCTTATAATCTGCTGCGCTTTGGTATGCGTATAGTCATCTTCTGCCAATCCATCACAGGAAGAATCGGTACGGTCGACTATATTCTCTTCCGGCAACGCCGTAAATCGTTTTAGCTTTTTATATTGCGATATACTGTTGTTAATTACAATACGCTTTAGCCACGATCCGAAAGAAGCTTCCCCTTTAAAAGTATTCAACTTGCTAAATGCAGTAATAAATGATTCCTGCATCACATCTTCAGCTTCCGCGGTATCTTTTACTATCCTAAAAGCTACGTTATACATAGCGGCCTGATACCGATCATACACCTCTAATTGAGCGAGTCTATTCCCTTTTTTGCAAAGAACGAGTAAGGTTTCAATATTTTGATTGGTCAGCGTCAAAAAACTGCGGTTTAGTATAGAGAGGGAGTAAGTTAGAAATTGTTACAGTGCTGTATGATATTTTTCTGAAATTTTTCCAAATCCATCAATAATATGCACAAACCCTTACAAGCTGTATTAAGTTACAAAGCTGGCATAAGAATTGAATTACTGTGATGAAGCCTAATAGGAATTGAGTTCAATATATTGGTCTTCAATAATTTATAAAATATTTAATACAACAAAAACATTGTAATCACTACATTTCGTGACACAATGTCTTAATCTATAATATGTCCAAATCAAAAGTAAGAACAATAGACAGTTTGTCATTTCAGGATTTGCATGAAGATGCAGAATTGATTCCTCTATTATCGGCTGAAGACGAAGATGCCATGCAAAAAGAAGATCTGCCCGATATCCTTCCTATATTGCCGTTACGTAATACGGTTTTATTTCCAGGAGTTGTAATTCCAATAACTGCCGGGAGAGATAAATCTATTAAACTTATCAACGAAACCAACAAGGGTAACAAGGTTATTGGAGTAGTTTCACAAAAAGAAGAGGGTAAAGAAGAGCCGGGAATTAGTGATATCAATACTATCGGTACGGTGGCTAAGATTCTTCGTGTTTTAAAGATGCCCGATGGTAATACGACTGTAATCATTCAAGGTAAAAAACGCTTTGAAGTTACAGAGGTCATTACTACCGATCCATATATGACGGCAACTATCGCGGAGGTTGCTGAAGCACGACCTGCAAATGAAAATGAAGAATTTAAAGCGATCATTGAATCTATCAAGGAGCAAGCTCTATCTATCATTAAAGACAGTCCGAATATTCCTTCGGAAGCGGCTTTCGCCATTAAGAATATTGAGAGTAATTCATTTTTAATCAATTTTGTTTCTTCAAACTTGAACATTCCTGTTGATGAAAAGCAGAAACTTTTAGAAATCAATGATCTGAAAGAAAGAGCGCTTGAAACTTTGCGTTATATGAATCTTGAGCTTCAGAAGCTCTCATTGCGAAATGATATTCAGTCTAAGGTACACAGTGATATTAATCAGCAGCAGCGTGAGTATTTTCTTCATCAACAAATGAAGACCATTCAGGAAGAATTGGGAGGAAATACTTCTGAGGCCGAAATAGAAGAAATGCGCGCTAAAGCTAAATCTAAAAATTGGAGAGAAGAGGTTGCAAAGCATTTTGAAAAGGAGCTCTCGAAGCTACAACGAATGAATCCTCAGGTAGCCGAATTTAGTATTCAAAAGAACTACCTAGACCTATTATTAGATCTTCCCTGGAACGACTTCAGTAAGGATAAATTCGATTTAAAGCGTGCGAAAAAGATTCTCGATAGAGATCATTACGGACTTGATGATGTAAAACAAAGAATTATAGAATACTTAGCGGTTTTAAAACTTCGGAATGATATGAAATCGCCTATTTTATGTTTATACGGACCGCCGGGTGTGGGTAAAACGTCTTTGGGGAAATCAATCGCTGAAGCCTTGGGAAGAAAATATGTACGCATGTCGCTAGGTGGATTGCGAGATGAGGCAGAGATTCGCGGACACCGTAAAACCTATATTGGCGCGATGCCGGGGCGCATTATAAAGAGTTTGAAAAAGGCAGGAACCAGTAATCCCGTATTTGTTTTAGATGAGATCGATAAACTTTCGGTTGGAAGTCAGGGTGATCCGTCTTCGGCAATGTTAGAGGTTTTAGACCCCGAGCAGAACAACTCTTTTTATGACAACTTTTTGGAACTGGGGTATGATCTGTCTAAAGTGATGTTTATAGCAACATCAAATAGTTTAAGTACCATTCAGCCCGCACTGCGCGATAGGATGGAGATCATAAATGTTTCCGGTTATACCATTGAAGAAAAAGTTGAAATCGCCAAAAGACATTTACTTCCGAAGCAATTAGAAGAACACGGATTGAATAAAGACCACCTCAAAATAGCCAAGGCGCAATTAGAAAAAATTGTGGAAGGTTACACAAGAGAGAGTGGGGTTCGTGGTTTAGAAAAACAGATCGCTAAAATGGTACGCTACGCGGCAATGAAAATCGCCATGGAAGAGTCGTATGTTATAAAAGTGACTAATGAAATAATTTTAGAGGTACTTGGAGCTCCAAAAATGGAGAGAGATAAATATGAAAATAACGATGTAGCCGGTGTAGTTACCGGATTAGCATGGACCCGGGTTGGTGGAGATATTCTCTTTATTGAATCCACACTATCAAAAGGTAAAGGTTCTTTAAACATGACCGGTAATCTTGGGAAGGTGATGAAAGAATCGGCCACCATTGCCATGGAGTACATAAAATCGAATGCCGATATTTTAGGTATTGATCCCGATGTCTTTGAAAAATACAATGTTCATATTCACGTACCTGAAGGTGCAACTCCAAAAGATGGTCCGAGTGCAGGAATTACTATGCTGACTTCGCTTGTGTCATTATTTACACAACGCAAGGTCAAGAAAAGTATCGCCATGACCGGAGAAATTACCTTACGCGGTAAGGTTTTACCGGTTGGCGGAATCAAGGAGAAGATTTTAGCTGCAAAACGAGCCAAAATAAAGGAGATTTTGCTGTGTGAAGATAATAAACGTGATATTGAGGAGATAAAACCTGAATACCTCAAAGGCCTTAAGTTTCATTATGTAAAAGAAATGAGCGACGTTCTGCATTTGGCTTTGACCAAAGAAAAGGTAAAGAACCCGAAGAAACTATAGAGTGCTACTATTATCTTAATTTTTTAGATAATACGCTTGTGGAACGGATATTTGAATGAAATTGTGTTTAAAAGGTTCGTTAAAAGTAGCACGAAGTAAATTTACTTCTTCAGCAAACTCTTTTTACTCCGCCGAAAATAAATTATACTTGCAGTCGTTTTAATTGCAGGATAAGGGAACTTCACTTAATGAACCAAAAGGTTTTAATTTTACTGGCCTCATTTTTTACTACTGTAGCTTTTGCACAAGTAGGAGGTCGTTCTACTTATCAGTTTCTCAATCTAGTTAGTTCTCCCAGGCAAGCAGCTTTAGGAGGGAAAGTGGTTACAAATTATGACTACGATCCAACACAAGCACTTTTCAATCCCGCGAGCATAAATGGCGAAATGGACAATCAATTGTCTATAAATTACGCTAACTATATTGGAGATGTGAACTACGGAACAGCTGCCTACGCCTACTCATGGGATCGCCGTACACAAGTGATCCATGCGGGAGTAACTTATATTAACTACGGAAACTTTGACGGCTACGATGAAAATGGTAACGAAACGAATAGCTTTAGTGGGGGAGAATTTGCCTTGTCTGTAGGACACGCACGAAATATTGCCTTCACGAATTTTCACGTGGGGGGTAACCTGAAGGTAATTTCTTCAAAATTAGAACAATATTCCAGCTATGGAGTTGCTTTGGATCTTGGGGTTATGTATGTTTATGAAGATTGGGATTTGCATATAACCGGGGTAGCGAGAAACCTTGGAACTCAGATTAAACCCTATGAGAATCAGTTGGAAAAACTACCTTTCGAAGTTATCTTAGGTATTTCACAAACTCTTCAGAATATACCCATCCGGTGGCATTTTACACTAGAAAATATGCAACGATGGAATATAGCCTTCGCCAACCCGAATCGAGACGAAACAGATCTTGAAGGAAATACTACCAGTGAAAAAATAACATTCGTTGATAATGCATTCAGACATATGATTGTAGGTATTGAGATTTTTCCGGAAAGTGGCTTTAATTTGAGGTTGGGCTATAATTTACGGCGCGCTGAAGAACTCAGAATTATTGAAAAAAGAGCATTTGCCGGATTAAGTGCCGGATTTTCGATTAAATTGAACAAACTTCGACTCAGTTATACCTACTCTAAGTTTAGCACAGCTGCGACTTCAAGTTATTTCGGACTTAATATAGATCTACAATAATGGCAAAAATTACCATTGCAATCGATGGACATTCATCTACAGGGAAAAGTACCGTAGCAAAGCAATTGGCAGATTGGTTGGATTATGTGTATGTAGATAGCGGAGCGATGTATCGTGCGGTCACCCTATACGCAATGCGAAAAGGATATATATCAATCACTCGATTTGACAGATCCCGACTGGTAAAATCACTCCCTGAAATTTCTTTAACTTTTAAGAAGAATTCAAGCACTAATAAAGCTGAAATATACCTGAACGGCCAAAATGTTGAAACTGAGATTCGTACTATGGAAGTATCTGAACTCGTGAGTCCGGTGGCAACAATTTCCGCCGTACGGAAAAAACTGGTAGAACAACAGCAATTAATGGGAGCGGGGAAAGGAGTGGTAATGGATGGCCGTGATATTGGCACCGTCGTATTTCCTGATGCCGAATTGAAAATTTTTATGACTGCTTCTGCTGAAAAAAGAGCGAGGCGTCGTTACGAGGAGTTGCTGGAACGAGGCGATGAAGTTAGTTATGCAGAAGTACTCGAAAATGTGCTCGAACGCGATCATATAGACTCAACCCGAGAGGATTCGCCACTGATCAAGGCGCAAGACGCCATTGAAATTGATAATAGCGAAATGAATTTGGAAGATCAGTTTCATACTATTCTTCAATTGGCAAAAGACAGAATTGCCGGAAGGGTATAGGCTAGAGGTCCGAAATATAGACATCGATCTTTGTGCCATCCCAGTTAAATGATCCGTCATCGTTGTAATCGGTGAGCACGTAGTCTAAATCAACATCCATCCATCCACTTCCCAATAAACCTCCATTCACACTTTTAATTTGTGTTTCATTTCCTGCAGATATTGCCGCATGAAAGAACTTTCCATCTGCATGCCTGTAAAATCCAATGGCTTTACCTTCCTCAATATTCATTCCCGGATACCACTGTCTGTCTCCATCTGTGAATACAAATCTTTCGAGCCACTGTTGGCCGTTGGTTGATATTACTTCCTCAGGATCGATGGATGCATTCAATAAAAATCTTATGTAAGCAACAACGTCATAACATACACCGAAACGCACATAGCTATCGATATGATTGTCTCCTCTTAATAATTTTCTAGCAATGCTTTCTCTTTCCGGGGCGCCCAACATTAAAGAATGCGCACCTAATTCACTTAAAGTCATAGATCAAAATTTAGTTATACATTATTATGAAATAAGCCATTGGGGAGTGCATTATAAAACGAATTCTTGTAATGCTATTAACTGTCTAATATAGTGAATATCAAATTCTTAAGAAAATATTCTTTGACTTATAAAAAAAGACAAATTGATAGGTAAAACAAAAATGCACAAACTGTGCACTTCTACTGACTTTAGATCGAATTTAAGGGCAAATTACTTAGCTAAAACTGACTAAAAATCAGTGCGTTATTCGGAATATTCCTACAAATTATCATTTTTACTTGGTTTTTATCCTTTTTTATTGTTGATTTGTTCCCTAGTAACGCCCTAAATTACTACTTATGAAAAGATTACAATATTTGTTAGCCCCTGCTATGCTTTTGTTTTTCCTAATGTCTTGTACTCAGGAAAGTGATGGTATAGATGAAAATTACGATCTAACACTTCAAATTACCACTTCAGCGCAAGCTCAAGATCCTAATCCTGCCTTAGATACTTCAGAAAAAGGTATTTACCATGGTATCATTGCATCAACAACTACTCAATCCCGCGGGAAAGTGTGGGTAAATGTGGGAAACAACGGTCATTATAATGCTTACATTGAAATGGTTGGAGGAGATATTTTTCAGCTGGATTTAGACCAGCAATCAATTGCTGAGGACGATGGAAATGCAAATTATATCTTTAGAAATGCTGAAGGCAGTTTCAATTTAAATTTGAATGACATTAATCAACCAATCGTCACAGATGCCGCTTTCAATAATGAAATATATACCATAAACGTTTTAAAAAGTAGAAGTCAGAACCGTGCAAGTGCCATCACGGCCACTTTCCAGGAGACTGAACCTTTTTCTTCCTTTGCAGGAACTTGGAATTTAATTTCTGATGGAGTAGTGACAAATCCGAATGGATTAAATGGAGAAGCTATAACTTCTATTGTTATTACGATGAATGGCGATGTATACACCGATCTTGTTTTCGACACCTTTAACGGTACAAACTGTCTAGGCGTATCTGCCATGGTTCCTGTACTAAATATGGACGGAATATCCGGACATATTGTTAGTGCATACCAAACTTCCGAATTTGCTGCTGGGGTAGCTAAATGGGGTATTGGATATGATCCTGTTACTGCTGAATATACAGACTATCTATTTTGTGAAGCTGCAAATTCAGGATACTTTGAATGGACAAACGATCAGGGAACACTTACAAGAATTGGAGAAATTAATGTAGATTAGTGTTTATATACTGTTAGAAACTTCTATATTAAACAAAACAGCTCCTTCGGGAGCTGTTTTGTTTTAATCGACTTTTATGAATG
>CBDUGY010000114.1:0-9670 GCA_965367015.1 uncultured Ulvibacter sp. | reverse complement strand
CTTCCGCAATTATATTAAAGTGTGTAGTGCGATTTCCATCATTGTATAAAAACTTTGCTCTTTATCCTCGAAAGAAAGTGCTTTTTTGGTCACCAACGAATCTGAAACAGTTAAGATAGCTAATGCCTTCACATTGTATTTAGCTGCAATCGTATATAATCCGGCTGCTTCCATTTCAACGCAAAGCACTCCGAATTCTGCCCATTTTTTATAACTATTTACATCATCTGAATAGAATTCATCACTGGAAAGTACATTCCCTGCTTTGATCGGGATATTTTTTTCTTTTGCATAAAGTGCTGCCTTCATAAATAAATCGAAATTAGCAGTGGGGGAGTAGTCGGTATTTATAAACCTTGTATTATTTATACCCGAAGTTGACGAAGCTGCCATCGCAATTACGATATCTCTAAGTTTGATGTCAGGTTGATATGACCCGGTGCTACCCACGCGAATTAAATTTTTTACGCCATAATCGTTGATCAACTCGTGGCAATAAATAAGTGCTGAAGGAATACCCATACCCGTCCCCTGAACAGATACAGGAGTGCCTTTAAAGGTGCCTGTGTAACCATACATTCCACGTACATCATTATACAGTTTAGCGTTGTCTAAGAAGTTTTCGGCAATCCATTTGGCGCGCATAGGATCACCCGGTAATAGAACGTTTTCTGCTATCTCCCCTCGTTTGGCTTCAATATGGTTACTCATTTATCATGGTTTTTTGGGTCATAAACTATCGCAACGCCATTTGATGTTCCGAGGCGCGTAGCTCCGGCGATTATTAAGGCAACGGCCTGGTTGGCAGTTTTTATACCCCCGGAAGCCTTAATACCAAGTTTTCCATCTACTGCAGCTTTAATTGCTTCCACTCCTTTTATAGTTGCACCCTCGGTTCCGAAGCCGGTTGAAGTTTTTACAAAATCGGCACCTGCTCTGTGAACGATTTCACAGGCCAGTTTAATTTCATCATTACTTAAATAACATGTTTCAATGATAACTTTTAATATTCGGTTACCGATACCCTTTTTTACTGAAGAGATGTCCTCGCGAACAGATTTTGTCAATGATGATTTGAAGAATCCAAGGTTAATAACCATATCAATTTCGTGTGCACCATCTTCAACAGCCTGTTTGGCCTCTCCAACTTTAGCTTTGGTTGAAGTCATTCCCAGTGGAAATCCGATAGTCGAAATTACTTTTGTAGGATGATTTTTTAATTCATTTGCGGCAAGATATACATAGCTGCTATTTACACACACTCCATAAAAATCGTGCCTTTTTGCATCATTACAAAGCTTTATTATATCATCTGTGGTTGCGGTCGCTTTAAGAAGGGTATGTTCAATATAAGTATGTAAATTGGTCATTTAGTTTGAGGTGATTATCTTAATAAGATCATTTTTTTGTAATACTCCACTCTGACGCCAAACCTGTTTTCCTTCTTTAAACAATATCATAGTGGGTACGCCTCGAACGTGATATTCTGCAGCCAGAGGCTGATTTTTATCCACGTCAATTTTTACAATTTTTACGGCTTCTCCAAGTTCGTCTTTTACCTGTTTCAAAATTGGAGCAAGCATTTTACACGGACCGCACCATTCGGCAAAAAAATCGACTAGAACAGGTGTTTCAGAATTAATTATTGATTTGAAATTATTTTTCATATCCTGATATATGATTAATGTTTAATACCATATTAAAATAATACAAATTTTTAAATTACATCAAAAAAGGGTTTAACTTGTATCTTCTTAGTATAGGTAATAATTTTTCTAAGGGGATTGCCACTGAAAAAGTTCCGGTATAGGAAGGACATACCACACAATCGTCGAAGTAGTATTCGACTTTACGGTCATTCACCACAAAATTGTCTTTATATTCAAAAAAATCTTCGAATGAGATCTCCCAACAGTCATAATATATTTCGCCCGAGTTCATTTTTTCTGAAAGAACTTCGTTTAAAATTTTTTTCATTTCTTCCTCACTGCCTTCATTGAAAAAATCCTCGTAATTCATAAAAACGGAACGTTCCAGGTCAAAATTTAAACAGTCGAAGGTGTAGGATGGGTGCAAGGTACCTGAATAGTAATTCTCCTTGTAGAAAAGTACACTAATAAGCTGCTCATTCAAATCGTATATTTTGTAATCTACGATTCTCCTTTCACGAAATCTATTAATCCGAAGTGTATCGCATATTAGTTCCTTATCCTCTAAAATACTCGACTCAACACCGGCTATATTCATATAAGTTTCCTCTAAGTATTCATTAAAATTATGATAAGATGGTTTAATGTTTTCGTTGAGGTAGGGATATTTAAAATCGATCAAATATAAATCTTCATCTTTTTTAAAGGTTTTTGAAATCACTAATTTCTCAAGTTTGCTCTTATCATCTTTCTTTTCAATAAGTGATTCTCTTTTAATGATTATTTGTTGTTCTTTTTTAAGTTCAGGGTCATTTGTTTGTTTTATCGTGTCACCGAATGATGATTCATTAATTTCTAACAATGGTTCATTATCAACAGCTTCAGTCTTCTCTACATCATTTTTGCAGGATATAAGAGTAAAAAACAATAGGGATAGTAGTAGGTATTTCATAATTATATAGAGTTATTTTTTTAGAAGCGATTCAAGTTTGGATAAGATAATAAGTTCGCTTTTGTTAGTTTTATTAAATGCATTGGCAATTTTACTTGCAGTCTTGAGAATGAGTTCTTTCCTTTTTCCGTGAAAGAGATTTTTATGTTCTAAATAATAATCTTTAAAACTCGAAAAACAATCTTCAGCATCCATTCCTTCATAATCAAACCATTCGAACACAATCGCAATTTGATATGCTGCATCGGTCTTAAATTGATCTTCGTAATCATCCATGCTTTTCCACTCCGTCTCAACCAATTCAGTTAATGCTTGATACTCAACTTTTCGCACTACCTTGTCTGATGCAGCGACGGCATAAAATAGTTCACCTATTTTTTGATAGAACACTAATTCCGGTGTACTTACTTTGTTCATTTCAGATTCATTTTAAGTTATAAATTTAATTCGGTTACACGTCAATTACAATGATATTTATCAGTTCGACCACTTCGACGACAAACATATATTTGGTACATTTGACTCATGGAGGTTTTTAAGAAAGGCAGTAATATTTTTAAGATACTTTCTGAAGCTATTTCAGAAGGAATTATAGTGGTGAATAAGTCACAAACCATAGTGGCAACTAATGAGTCGGCTAACACTTTATTTGGCTATCAAGAGGAAGAATTGTTAGGTCAGCATCTCGACATACTCATTCCAAAAAAATTTCACCATGTGCACGAACATTATGTTAATGATTTTCTAGACCATAGTCATAAACGCCAAATGGGACATGGAAGAGATTTGTATGGACGTCGTAAAGATGGTTCGGAGTTCCCGGTAGAGGCAGGATTAAATCCTTTTACAGTCTACGACAACGATTATGTTATGGCTTTGGTCATAGATATCACAATTAGAAAAAAAGCCGAGCAGGAACTGAGACATTGGGCTAATATTTTTAATGAATCTCTGAACGAAATTTATATATTCGACGCAAAGACATTTCTGTTCATAGACGTTAATAAAGGAGCCCGGGCAAATATTGGATATTCTTTAGAAGAGTTGAGAACAATCACTCCTATCGACATAAAACCGAATTTTACAAAGGAGCAATTTATTGAAAAGATACAACCTGTGCTGAATGGTAGTATTGATAAGTTAAAATTCAACACCATTCATCAACGCAAGGACGGGAGTACTTATCCTGTTGAGGTACATCTACAGAAGTCTGTAAATGATGCGAGATCTATGTTAGTTGCTATCATTTTAGATATTTCAGAAAGAGAAGAATATACCAAGAAGTTGGAACAAACTGTTGCAAAGCGCACACGGCAATTAGAAGAAGCACTAAAGAAGGAACAGGAGTTAGGAGAATTGAAAACTAAATTTTTATCTTTGGTTTCTCACGAATTCAAGACTCCGCTGAGCGGTATATTAACTTCGGCGACCCTGGCAGGTAAATATATTAAAGAGGAACAGCAGGATAAGAGAGATAAACATCTACATACCATTCAAAGTAAAGTAAAGTATTTGAACAATATTATTAACGATTTCTTGTCTATAGAACGCTTAGAGAGTGGAAAGGTGAATTATATGTTTACCACATTCCCACTAAGCAAGGTGATTAATGAAGTTATTTATGATGCAAATATGTTACTGAAGGAAGGTCAAAAAATCCAGTATCCTGAAAATATTGACAGCATCTTTATAGATTTTGATGAAAAAATATTGGAGATTATTATTACAAATCTTATTAATAATGCAATAAAGTATTCCTCTGAAAACACAACTATTATAATTGCTGCCGAATTAAAATCCTCTTTTTTGAATATATCCATTATTGATGAGGGTATAGGAATTCCTGAGAAGGAACAGAAATACGTTTTTAACAGGTATTTCAGAGCAGAAAATGCCCTGCTCAATCAAGGACCGGGGATTGGTCTCAATATTGTAAAAACTCATTTAGAGAATTTAGGAGGAACTATTAATTTTACCAGTGAGGAAAACGTTGGATCAACCTTCAGTGTTTCAATCCCAATTTCACGAAATTAAATTAAGATGAAAACAGTACTAATTATAGAAGATGACACCGCATTACGAGAAAACACAGCTGAACTTTTAGAGCTTTCGAATTATACTGTGTTTACTGCGCCAAATGGGCGAATAGGCATTGATATGGCGAAAAAACATCTGCCTGATATCATTGTCTGCGATATTATGATGCCGGAAGTTGACGGTTATGGCGTACTTGAAGCGATTTCTCTTGAAAACACCACGACCCATATACCATTTGTTTTTTTGTCGGCTAAAACGGAGCATAAAGAAATTAGAAAGGGAATGGATTTAGGAGCCGATGATTATCTTACAAAACCGTTTGAAGAGAGTGAACTGCTAAGTGCAATCGAAGGTAGATTGGCAAAGGCATCAATACTGGCGAAAGCCATTAATTCTGAAAATTCACAAACAAAAGACAAAGATGAAGTCCGAAATCTCAACGAACTGAAGAATTTTTTTGACGATAATGGTGAAATTGATTCCTTTAATAAAGGTGATATAATTTACAAAGAAGGAGAACATTCGAATAAAATATATCTTATTTTGAAAGGCATAGTAAAGAGTCACAAAATGGACGAAAGCGGGAAGGAACTCATTACTGCACTTCATAAGCCGGATGATTTCTTGGGTTTTACTTCATTTGTTGATACTATACCCTATCAAGAAACTGCAACTGCGGTAGAAAATGTAAAATTAGCGGGAATTTCTAAGAATGATCTCAAAGATATTTTGGGGAGAAACAAGAATGTTTCTCTCGAATTAGTAAATGTATTAAGTGATACAGTGTCAGAAATAAAAGAACAATTACTTCAAATGGCGTATAGTTCTGTTCAGAAAAAAACTGCTCAAACCATTTTACAATTTGCGCGTATTCTCAATGAGGATCCCAATGAAGCAATTAAAATATCACGGGCCGATCTTGCGAGTGTAGCAGGTATTGCAACCGAGAGTTTAATTCGAACTCTTTCCGATTTTAAGAAGAGAGGTTTGATCGAGATCGAAGGCCGAACAATTAAAATATTGCAACTCGAAACACTGGAGATGATGGAATAGATTTTGGGAAACTGATATTTGTCATTATTCAGTAATTTACGCAATGCTACATTTGTTCTTCAGAAGTAGAACAACAATGCAGCAAATTTTAATACCAACAGATTTTTCTGAAAATTCTTGGAATGCGATTCAATATGCATTACACTTCTTTAAGGAAGAGCATATCACTTTTCATCTGTTGCATATAGATGTATCACAGGCGGTGCAAGAAGATGAGTATCTTCATACTGCCGGTTTTTTCTCTAAAAGAGCTAGTTCGAAGCTATTGCATAAGGAATTGGAAAAATTACTACAGCAGCTAAATTCTAATTTTAATAACAAAAAACATAAGTTTAAAAAAGCAGTAGTGGTTTCTCCATTTGTCGCGGGAATTCGAAATTATGTCAAGAGTAATAATATCGAATTGATAGTAATGGGCACTAAAGGTGCTACGGGATTGAAAGAAATTACAATAGGAAGTAAAACAGGAGAAGTTATTACCAAGGTAAAGTGTTCGATCTTGGTTATACCCGAGGATGCAAAATTTAAGGTTCCGCTTCATATTGGATTTCCAACAGACTTTAACCTTTTGTATAAACAGCGAATCGTGGACACGCTCTTGTCTATAACACAAGTACATAATGCTTCAATAAGAGTACTGAGAGTAGCACAGACTCAGCAACCCCTTGATGATTTTCAAAACAAAAATAGAGATTATTTAAAAGAACATTTGAAAGAGGTTTCAAACAGTTTTCATGTGGTAGAAAATCCTAATCTTGAAAGTGCGCTGCAATCATTTGTCAATACTATGGATATTGATATCATAGCAATGATTGCCAAAAATTTGAACTTTTTTCAGCGTATACTATTCAAACCTAAAGTTGCTAAATTGAGTTACCACATGCAGATTCCATTTCTAGTGCTGCATGAATAAACTCAGTCTCTGTCTATGGGATGATCCTCGTAAAAATCTTCAAAAGTCTTGTCTGTCGAATAGCTATCGGTTAATACTTTATATACAGTTATTACTAAGAATATTTGACCAATTACCGTAAGATAGAAGATCCAGTGAAACGATTTGTTGAGTGTCGAGAGACAAACAACCAAGAGGAGGATGATCGTGGTAATCATCAAAAATGTAAATCCTATATTTTTCTTCATTTTTATTACAAAATACTGAATATTAGGAACATAAAGTATTAAAGAAATCTCAAAATTTTTATCTGGTGTGATATTTATCATTTTATTATTTTGATAAATGAGTTAGCTTTGAAATTAGAAATTCAAACCAGATAATATGAGAAAAATAGTAATACCAACCGATTTTTCAGAAACGGCTATGAATGCTATTCGCTATGCAGTGGAACTCTTTAAGTATGAGCGCTGTGAATTCTTGGTTTTGAATGCCTATGCCGATGAAGTGTATGAAAATACACAAGAAATGTCTCAAGATTTTTTTGAAGAGTATAAAGAGAATGTCGAAAAAGCAACGAATAAAGCGCTTCAAAAAACTATCGTTGAAATATTAAATATGTCACCCAACCCCAAACATAAGTATAACATAATATCAAAGTTTGGAAGTTTGGTGGATGAGGTAAATGCCCTTGTCGACAAAGAAAATATCGATATAGTGATAATGGGGACTAAGGGAAAAACAAATGACAGAGATATCACCTTCGGAAGTCAGACCCTTCAGGTAATTAAGTACGTGAAGTGCCCGGTATTGGCAGTTCCTGTTGGATTTCATGGGTATCCGCCAGAAAATATACTATTTCCAACTGATTATATGGTTCCTTTTAAAAGGAGAGAATTAAAGTTAGTGAGCATGATTGCCAAACAGTATGTTGTTAATGTTCATTTTTTATACATATCGGATGCAAAGGAAATGTCTTACCGACAAAAAGATAATCGCGCTTTTGTTTCCTGCCACTTCAACGATGACAAAACGTTTTATAAGCAGGTGCCTGGCAACGAAATTACCACAACCATTAATGAAGCCATAATGGCAAATTCGATAGATATGTTGGTCATGATTAATCATAGACATTCTTATCTCGAAAATATCTTATATCGTTCGAATATCGAAAAAATAGGGCTAGATATTAATATTCCTTTTCTGGTATTACAAAATCTACCAAGATAAAATCTAAAAACAGTAATTTTAATTCCGCAAGATGAAACGTATCCTACTACCAACAGATTTTTCAGAAAACGCACATAATGCAATTAGCTATGCACTACAGCTATACAAGGATGAAATTTGTGAATTCTATATCTTAAATACTTATACTCCGGCAATGGTTAGTGCTGGAAGCATGATTGACAGCTATTCTGCCCTTACGTTACAAAAAATCGCGCAAGAAACTGCACAGCGGAAACTGGACGCCTTGGAAATACAGATAAACAAAGAATTTCCAAATACAAACCATACTTTTATTACAGTGGCCTCTTTTAATATGTTAATTTCCGAAATGAAAGAGCTGGTTTCTGAAAAAATGATAGATGTTGTGGTTATGGGAACTCAGGGCGCCACTGGTGCTAAGGAAATCTTTTTAGGCACAAATACGATGTACGCGATAAAAAAACTTAAAATTCCTGTATTGGCTGTTCCTTCCAATTTCGATTATGAAGCACCAAAAGAGATTTTATTTCCAACAGATTATAAAGTTAAACGCACTAATAAATACCTATCTTTAATACACGATTTGTGCAGTGAGCATAAATCTCGCTTGCATATTTTAAATGCTTACTACGGAACACCCCTTACTTCCGAACAAGAAGAAACCAAAGCATATTTGGACAATTATTTCCAAGACAATGCTCATTTATTCCATATTGCTGAAGATACTGATGTTATTGGAGCTGTAGAAAAATTTCAAAAACAAGCAAAGATAAATTTCATTATTATGTTTCATAACAAGCATTCCTTTTTGGAGAATATGTTGTTTAAGTCAGTAATAAACCAGGTTGTATATCACACCAATGTACCATTTTTAGTTATTCCTTCGGAAGAGAGACAAATGAGTTAAATACTAAAGAACTATGAAAACTATTCTCGCACCCACAGATTATTCAAAAAGTGCTTATTCGGCGCTACTTTATACTACTCAACTCCTTCGGTCTGAAAAGTGTCGATTTATCATATTACATTCTTTCGAAGATCAAGTGACTCATATGACGAGCCGTATTGATATTGCAAAAACTGAGGCTCTCGTAGATGAACTATACGCAACAAATGACAGTAGAAGTGAAGAGGTTAAGCGTCGAATTATTTCAGACACAAAAAATGACAAACATAGCTTCGACATTATAACCACATCCATGTCGTTAACTCGTGCAATTAATAGATTAATTGTAAAAGAATCGGTAAATCTGGTGATAATGAGCAGTAAAGGTCAGACTGCGGCTGAAAGTATATTTATGGGGAGCAATACACTCTCAGTAATGAGAAAAATTGAAAAATCTCCCATGCTAATTATTCCCAATGAGATTGTTTATAAAAAAATAGAAACAATTGCTTTCACTACTGGATTTAAAAGGCCATATACTTCCACTGAATTAAGTTCACTAGTTTTTCTCACTGCTATTGAAAAGGCTAAAATTAAAGTATTACATATCCAAGAAAAGGATAAAATAAGTGATTCACAAAGAGAAAACTTTCACAAACTTTTTGAAATTTTAAATGAAGGAAAACCTGAAACACATTGGTTACCCTATGAGTCCGATAAATATTCACAGGTACTTCAATATCTTACAAAATCGAACATAGATTTATTGGCTATGGTTTATTATAAACATAATTTTTTAACGGCTATGTTTCGTGAGGCGGTTGTTAAGAACCTTGCAAAGAATATACCAATACCCTTCTTAATAATTCCCGCAGTAGACTGATAATTATCATAGTTATCTTCTCACTTTCACGCTATTTTTAAAGTGTTGAACTGCAAATTAAAATGTGATGAAAAAGAAGATATTATTACCTACAGATTTCTCTAAAAAT
>CBDUGY010000113.1:0-9788 GCA_965367015.1 uncultured Ulvibacter sp. | reverse complement strand
AACAATTCGCACTGCATTGGCAGTGCGGGAATTGTATTTGCACAGGGGATCGCTATAGGGATCATCTTTAGATAATCCTTTATTTTTTAGAACAATTCGCACTGCATTGGCAGTGCGGGAATTGTATTTGCACAGGGGATCGCTATAGGGATCATCTTTAGATAATCCTTTATTTTTTAGAACAATTCGCACTGCATTGGCAGTGCGGGAATTGTATTTGCACAGGAGATTGCTATAGGGATCATAAAAGGCAGCAAGAGATTGAACTATGCTGAATTTATATTCTACACTTTATGAACTAGGAGAGCAACAATCACCCTCGTCTTTCACACCCAATTTCTTAAGAATAGTTTCCATTAAGCACCATTTGGTGATAGCCGATTGTAATAAATTAGCACCAACAAATGCAGTGAACCAGAGCCAATTAATGTTTACATAGATTGCCAGTACAATACTTATTAATATAAACGTTCCTGCAATCGCTCTTATATATCTGTTTATCATATTTTTTAATTTATAGGGTTAAATACTTCTTTCAATGGGAACAACAACCGCATGAATGGGATTGTTTGTTTCCAAATTTTTATTAAATTCTTCTACCAGATTGAAGAAGAGATCAATTTTAGATTCTTCAGTAAAGGAGAAAAACATACTGCTATCCGCCCCACTTTTTTCAGAAGGGAACCAACTGGAATTCATCATAAAAGAAGAAGCATTTTTGTAGCCTTCAATATCTGATTCGCTAAAACTTTCGATAGCTGCTTTCTTAAAGAGTTGTAAGACTTCTCTCTGAAACTGCTCAACAACGGTAACAATAAGTAATTTCATTTTTCTATTATTTATGGTTTTTTCTTTCAATCATATAATACACTAGTGGTACAACAAGCAATGTAAGTACGGTGGATACAATTGTTCCACCCATCAATGAAATGGCGAGTCCCTGAAAAATAGGATCGAAGAGGATCACGAATGCTCCAATTACAACAGTTCCGGCTGTCAATAAAATAGGAGTAGTACGCACAGCACCGGCTTCAATAACGGCCTGTTTTAGTGGAATTCCATCTGCAACACGGAGATTAATAAAATCAATTAGCAAAACTGAGTTGCGCACCATGATACCTGCTAAAGCTATCATTCCAATAAAAGAAGTAGCAGTAAAGAAAGCACCCATAATCCAATGACCAAGAACAATTCCGATCAATGATAATGGTATTGCTACCATCATTACAACGGGAGCTTTAAAGTTCTGAAACCAACCAACTATTAAAATGTAAATTATTATAATAACTCCAAGAAACGCTATTCCCAAATCTCTAAATACTTCCAAAGTTATTTGCCATTCTCCATCCCATTTTACAGTGAAATCATCTTCGAATTCCGGTTGCTCAAGGTAAAGTTCATTTACACTATATCCTGCCGGCAATTTTATTGCTTTTAGTTTGTCGGTCATCCCTAGAATCGCGTACACGGGGCTCTCCAGTTCTCCAGCCATATCCGCCAATACATAAACTACTCGTTTTTGATTTTTTCGATAAATATTCTTCGCGCGAGTTTTTTCTCTAATATCTACAATGTCTCCCACCGCTATCATAGAACCTTGACTGGAGCGAATCTTTAATTGCGATATGTCCTGAATTGTAGATTTTTCACTCTCGTTTAATGCCAATAGGATTCCAACCTGATTTGTGACATCTTCATTGTAAAGATTTGTAGTTGGTTGGTTAGCAAGTGCCATATTCATTGTATAGACTACCTGTTGAGGCAGTACCCCATAACGCATTGCTTTTTCCTTATCGATTACAAATTCATATTCTTTCTGATCTGCTTCTACCATCCAATCTACATCCACAACATCTTTAGTATTATTCAATATATCTTCGACTTGTTTAGCAACAGCGATTTGTTCGTCATAGGAAGGGCCATAAATTTCGGCTACGATCGTAGATAAAACGGGGGGGCCCGGAGGCACTTCGACCAATTTAACATTTGCGTCAAATTTCTGTGCAATCTCCTGTATTTTAGGCCTTAATTCTTTAGCAATATCATGGCTTTGATCATCCCTTTCTCCCTTGTCGATCAGATTTACCTGTATGTCGGCCATATTGCTTCCCCCACGTAAATCGTAATGCCTTACGAGTCCGTTAAATGTAATAGGAGCAGAAGTACCTACATAATTTTGATAGTTAACTACTTTGGGATGAGTTGAGAGATATTGTCCAATTTCTTTAGCAACCACAGCAGTTCTTTCAAGAGTAGTACCTTCGGGCATATCGATTACTACCTGCATTTCATTTTTGTTATCGAATGGTAGCATTTTTACCGCAACAGATTTCGTAAAGAACATTCCAATCGAGCCCAAAAGCATTAGCGCTGTAATTCCCAAGAATAACCAACGCGTCTTTCTGTTCTCAATAAGCGGCAATTCAAATTTTGAATAAATTCGGTAAATAAGTGTTTTTTCTAAGGGCTTTTCAACTTTTACTGTTTTACCTTTCTTTTCCTTTTCCCGAAGAAAGATAAATCCCAGATACGGTGTAATTGTTAAGGCAACAAATAGGGAGAGTATCATAGCAATAGAAGCTCCAATAGGCATTGGTGACATATAAGGTCCCATAAGGCCTGACACGAATGCCATAGGTAATACGGAAGCGATTACCGTGAAAGTTGCTAAAATAGTTGGATTCCCTACTTCGTTTATCGCGTAGATCGCCGCCTGCTTAAATGGCAAGCGTTTCATTTTAAAATGGCGATGCATATTTTCGGCTATGATAATAGAATCATCTACCACGATTCCTGTGACAAATACCAAAGCGAAAAGTGTTATTCGGTTTAAAGTATAATCAAGAAGATAATAGCTTAATAAAGTAAGTGCGAAGGTTATTGGGACGGAAAGAAATACCACTAGACCACCCCGCCAGCCCATTGCCAGCATAACCACCAATGTTACTGCAATAATAGCCCCGATAAGGTGCATTAACAGTTCTGAAACTTTTTGCGATGCGGTTTCCCCGTAATTTCGAGTTACTGCGACATGAACATCGTCAGGAATCAGATTAGTTTTTAAGTGTTCAATTTTTGCAATAATTCTATCGGCAATCTTCATCGCATCAGAGCCTTTCCTTTTCGCTACTGAAATGGTAACGGCGGGATATTCAGAAGGGTAATCGGAAGCAAGTTCATTTGCTTTCCCAAATCCGAAGGAAACATATTTACCCGGAATTTCCGGCCCGTCGACCACAGTTCCAACTTGTTTTAGATATACCGGCTGATTCTGTTGTGTACCTATCACGAGATTTTCAACATCCGTAACAGATTTCAGAAAATTCCCGGTGGTCACTAAGAATTCGGTATCACCTTTGTCGAAAGTTCCTGAACTTAATTGCTGATTATTAGCTTTTATCATTTCAGCAACACCCAAAAGATCTAATCCACTGGCTGCAAGTTTGTCTTTGTCTAAAATAACGCGAATTTGCCGGTTTCGACCACCAATTTTTTGGGTCGCAGATACATCTTTTACTTTTTCGATTTCTTGTGTGAGTTCATCACTTATCTGCTTTAATTGAAAGTCATCGTACGTTTCACTCCAAAGTGTAATACCCAGCATCGGAACATCGTCAATAGCTCGTGTTTTAACCAGAGGCATCGTTACACCCGGAGGCATAAGATCCATATGCTTATTCATTTCATTGTAAAGTTTCACAAATGAACGTTCAATATCTTCGCCCACATAGAATTGTACAATCACCATCGCACCTTCCTGTGAAGAAGTAGAATAAACATATTCCACACCGGGAATGTTAGAGACAATCTTTTCGAGAGGTTTCACGATTCTCGATTCAACTTCAGAAGGACTCGCGCCCGGATACCCTACAAAAATATCGGCCATTGGCACATCTATCTGTGGCTCCTCTTCCCGAGGAATCAAAAACGAACTGTACACTCCGATGACCATAAAGACGATCATCAATAGTACCGTGAGCTTCGAATTAATAAATAACTTGGCAATTTTACCTGCTAATCCGTCTTTCATAATTAATTTTTCAAAGTTATTTTAGCGCCGTTAAACAGTTTGCCTTCGGCAGTAACAATATATTTTTCATCGGCAGATAAGCCTGATAAAACCTCTACTTTATCTCCAAAGGTTTTTCCTAGACGGAGCCAGCGTAGGAGAGCGGTATTACTCTGACTCACAGTATAAATTCCGGTTAATTGTCCGTTTTTTATCAAGGCGTTTTGAGGAATGAGTATTGCGGCAGTGTTCATTTCTTTTTCAATGGGAAATTGAACCGTTGCATACATCCCTGAGAGAATATTAGCATCGGTTTTTTCTAAAACAACTTTCACCAGGTATTGACCGCCGGTATTTTTAGTTGAAGTACTAACCTCGGTTACTTTCGCTGGCAGACTTATACCCAATGACTTTACAAGTACTTCAACTTGTGAATCGGTCTTGATTTTCGAAATCTCACTTTCCGGAACTGATGCAGTAACTTCAAATTTTCCCGGCCCTTCTACCGCAATCAGGGGTTCTCCTGGGTTAGCCATGACGCCTTCATCAATAAACTTGTTGGTAATCACACCGTTAAACGGAGCTCGAAGATTTACATATGCAAACTGCGATTCCACTTCACTTTTCATTTGTTTTGCAGCCTCTAATCTCGCCTTTGCCATTTCGTATCGTGCACGCTGATCATCAAGTTCTTTCTTGCTCGCACTATTATCATTGAAAAGATTTTGGAAACGTTGATAATCTTTTTCTGCATTATTGAATCCAGCTTGCGCTTCAGCGATACTTGCACTGGTTTGAGCACGCTTTGCAGATAATTCAGAATTGTTGATGCTAATCAGTAACTGACCTTTATTCACTTTATCTCCAACTTTTACATGAATTTTGTCAACAAAGCCCATCATTCGTGTGCTAAGTGAAGCGCTGTTGGTAGCTTCAATCTTTCCACTTGCAGTTAAAAAAGGTGTGTTATTTTCCTCAGCAACCGAACTTACAGTAACAAGAATTGGCGGATTTTGGTCCGTTTTCTTTTCTTCTGAAGTATTATTACAAGAGCTTACACCAAATAATACTGACAAGAGTAGTGTTGTATAAAATAATTTCATAGTCGATTAATTCTTAGTTAAAAATTGAAGGTATGCCAGAGCATTGTTATGTTGAAAAATTGTGTTGTAGTATTCCAATTGTTTTTGAGCTAATTGCGTTTCTGCAAATAGGAGGTCTGTTGTTTTTTCTAAACCTTCCTTAAATCGATTCGATCTTATTCGAAGCGCTTCTTGCGATTGTTCTAATGCTAATTTCGAGAGTTTCAAATTATTCTTTGCATCCTGAAGCAAGCGTTTTGCTTTATTTAGTTCTGCCTGGCTTTCAGCTTTGTACTTATCTAGTTCTAAACTGGCTTTATTATATTCTGCTTTACTTTTTTGCGTTTTTCCAAAGCGTTTCGAGCCCTCAAAGACACTCCAACTTAGCGAGGCGCCAAAAAGATAGCCTTCAGCATTCGCTTGAAATATCTGATCGTCGTATAATTCGTAACTTCCGAATGCATTCAGTCTGGGTAGAAAAGTCATTTTATCTGCTTTGTAATTTTGCTTGTAAGCTTCCGTGGCAAATTCCATGGCCTTAATATCTGAACGGTTATCTGAAATCCCTTCAGCCATAATTATTTCAGATCCAATTATCAGAGAATCGGTAGGTTTTAAAATACCTTCAAACTCTTCATTCATGAGTAATTCCAAGTATTCCGAAGAATTCATAATATTACTTTTAGCATATTGAAGTTGATTCTCCACCTCAGTAACTCGAACTTCTACCATTAAAACATCAGCTCTTTGCAAGTACCCTTGCTCAAACCTATTATTTGCCAGCCTTAAATTTTCTTGTGCCGATTCCAGAGCTTTTTTTATTACTTCCAAGCTTTTATAGGCCAGTTGGAGTTGCATATAAGCTTTATTGGTTTCGAAAGAAATGTAGTCACCCGTGCGATTTAACTGCATTTGAGAAGCTTCCCACTTTGCTTTGGCTGCTTTTCTTTGAAAAACCCCGTCCATATTTATTAGTGGTTGCTGTACTTCGATTTTCGTAGAAAAAATCTCTATTTGGGAAGGGTTATTTAACCTATTCGGGTCGAAATCTGTTTGATCAATAATCTCCTGATTTAATTTAAAACCGAAAGCCATTAACGGATTGGTAGTTGCCATACCACTATGTGATGCAGTTATATTTGGTAAAAACACAGCGTTAGTTTGGCTGTAGTCTCCCTTGGCCGAAAGCACTTGCTGCTTTCCTATTTTTAAATCATAATTCTGTTGTACTACCTTTTCAAGAACTTCACTCTTTGAGATAGGAATTGTTTGCTGAGCAAATATCGAGCCCGACAACAAATAAAAAAATATGACTATATAGCTGATTCTCATTGTTTAATTATTTTATGCAAAATTACGAAATGACCCTTATAGTTATAGGTAACTTATGTTACTTAAAGCAAAGAATTAAAAATACTCTTTCGAATTGGGAGATTTATTCAAATGTGGGATTGATTTACGTTTAATAAAACCTAGTAAATGTCGGCTAAAGAAGTGAAGAATTTTGACAGAGAATTTATGGTTTTGGTTGCAACTTAATAAACAATTCATTTCCTGCTCTTTCCGGTATTGAATTGTAAGACGCTTCCATTTTTAGGATGTTGAAAGTCTCTTTAAAAAGGGCGATATATTCCTCCTTACTTCCACCAAACGGAGGTCTATCAGTATTTAAAGGGATATTGAACAAAAGACCAACCAGTATTCCTTGCGGATTGAGAAGTTGGTGCATCTTTCTCATATATTCTGTTCTTAGTGCCGGATCCAGAGCACAGAAGAAAGTTTGTTCTATCACCAGATCAAAACTGTCCGTGAGATCGAAGAAATCTTTACACAATAATTGTTCACTGGGAAAGTCAAGAACTCGAATTGCAAAGTTTTTTAGTGCTATAGAAGAAATATCGACTACGTAAACATTTTTAAACCCTTTTTTAAATAAATATTCTGCTTCGTAGGCATTCCCTGCACCCGGAATAAGTATTTTTTGGTCCATATCTGTAAGCTGATCTATATATTCTTTTAAGGGTGTTGACACATAACCGATATCCCAACCGGTTTCCCCACTAATATATTTATGGTTCCAAAAACTCTCGTAAAAATTCATTTCTTTATTGCTTAAAACCGATGCTCCAGATGCCTCTAACTTCGTTAATGTTATAACCGATCGCTTGATCATTTGGATATAATTCTTGTATTTTTTCGAGACTCAAAGGTTCAATTTCTTTATTTGGTGTTCCATGGCATTTTAAGCACATGGAATTTGTTACTATCGGATAATAAAATGCTACCTGATCTCCTGCTTCGGTTATTATTGGAGCAATTTCTCTTCCATTCGCTAACTGCTCTTTAAATATTTCGATGTACTTTATTTCCTCCCTACTAGGGCTGTTTTTTGGGTTTCTGGTTTTATCGCTTACACGCTTGATTGTCGCGTTATGAAAAGTAGCCATACTATCGGTTAAAGCTAAAGCATTGATATTACAAAATTCAATAGCGGGTAGAATACCGTTTTTTTGAATCTGTCCCATCAAGTTTTTACCTAACTCGGCCTTCGTTGTTGAAGCTATAATCATTCCTTTTTCTTCGATAGAAAGTGAAGCATTTATTGTCTTCCCATTTAATTTCTGCCCCATTCCCATACGTTTCTTTTTCATTTTTCCTTTACCATGCATTTCATTGTAATGTGCATTAAACCATTCTGGCTCTTCTATTTCATTATTATACATATATCCAGCAATTTCTCTAATGGTTTCTTCTGGAAAGTATTGATACGGCATAAGTCCAAATTTTCTGATCGCACCAGGCATTTTCGATATTTCTTCGGAAGGTTTTTTACTCCAATCTAACATTGCTCGGATAAATTCTTCTTCTGTAGTGTTTTCAGAAATATAGTGCATTTTCACCGCGATCATAGGTGGAGCAATCATATCGTTTTGGGAGGTTTTCGGATTGTGACAGGCATAGCAGTTGTTCTCCATCAGTTTCTTCCCATTAGCTTGCGGAACTACATTTATTACTGTTTCCGAATCTTTAACAGACAGGTAACTGTCTCTAATTTTAGTATTGCAACCCGCCATTAATATGGCAATAGTAATTATTAAAAGTATATGTTTCATGTTGTGTTTTAATTTAACCAGTCTATAGAATAAATTTACTTCACTTTTCCTATTAAATAGGTAACAGATGTTACACAAGAGACAATTAAAACAAAAAGAGCGACAGTTTCCCGCCGCTCCTTTCAACCAATCATCAAAACACTATTTTAGGGTCGTTAGACAGACATAATCTGTTATTGCTATTCCGGCATTCTTAATAGCTTCCACGCCACCTTTAATATCTATTATGTTGTGTATTCCACGATTTTTCAAAATTGAAGCAGCAATGATACTTCTGTAGCCACCTTCACAATACACATAAAAAGTTTTGTCTTTAGGAAACTCCAGTAAATGATCATTCAAAAATGACAGGGGAGTGTTAATAGCGTTCAAAACATGTCCTGTCTTAAACTCATTTACCTTTCGCACATCAAAAATTGAAGGAATATTTTCTTCATTTTCCAGTTCTATTTTAAATTCTTCAGCGGCGATAGACGTTACTTTGTCATATTCTTTCGAGGCTCTTTTCCAGGCTTCAAAGCCACCCTTCAGATAGCCGATGGTATTATCAAAACCAACTCTTGACAAACGAGTGATAGTTTCTTCAATCCGATTTCTTTCAGCAATTAAAAGAATGGGTTGAGCCACATCTTTAATTAAATCTCCTACCCAAGGGGCGAAATCACCATCAATACCAATAAAAATGGCACCGGGAATATGACCCTTTGAGAATTCCTGTTCAGTCCGAACATCTAAAATTACCGCATTTAATTCGTTTGCAGCTGCTTCAAAAGCCTCGGGACTCAGGGCGTTTTGTCCTAATTTTATAACCTCTTCAATGTTTTTATAACCTTCCTTATTCATTTTAACATTCATCGGAAAATAGGCAGGTGGAGGGAGTAATCCCTCTGTTACTTCTTTTATAAAATCTTTTTTGGTCATGTCAGACCGAAGCGCATAATTCATTTCTTTTTGGTGCCCTAGAGTATCGACTGTTTCCTTCATCATGTTCTTACCACACGCTGAACCGGCTCCATGTGCGGGGTAAACAATTACATCGTCGGCAAGAGGCATAATTTTATTCCTCAAACTATCATATAATTTCCCTGCGAGCTCTTCTTGAGTTAAATTGGCTGCTTTTTGAGAAAGATCGGGTCGGCCTACATCACCTAAAAATAAAGTGTCACCTGTGAAAATGGCATAATCTTTACCATTCTCTTTTCTCAGCAAATAAGTAGTACTTTCCATCGTATGTCCGGGAGTATGAAGCACTATTAAGGTGACATTACCCACCTTAAACTCATCGCCGTCTTTCGCGATTATTGCTTCAAAGTTTGGTGCCGCATTCGGACCAAAGATTATGGGTGCTCCGGTTTTTTCAGAGAGCGTTACATGTCCAGAAACGAAATCGGCATGAAAATGTGTCTCTAGAATATATTTGATTTTCGCACCATCGGCATTTGCTTTTTCTATATATGGTTGCACTTCGCGTAGTGGATCAATAATTACCACTTCACCATTACTTTCTATATAATATGCCCCCTGAGCAAGACATCCTGTATAGATCTGTTCTATTTTCATGTCCTTTCCTATGAATCTTTATGG
>CBDUGY010000112.1:0-9794 GCA_965367015.1 uncultured Ulvibacter sp. | reverse complement strand
GGATATTATAGGGGAAACGTATACCGGGAAAATGCATAAGGAAGCTTCCAAAGCCTTTTTAAAGATGAAAGCTGCTGCTACGCAAGAAAACATTGCAATCCAGGTTGTTTCTGCATACAGAAATTTTGAGAGACAGAAAGAAATCTTTGAAGCCAAATATACTCGGTATACCGGTCAGGGATTGGCACCATTGGAAGCAATCGAAAAAATAATCGAATATTCCACAATTCCGGGTACATCACGTCATCATTGGGGTACCGACATCGATATCATCGATTCGAATGGAAAACCTAAACCTAAAAATGTCCTTGAACCCAACAATTTTCACGGAAAGGGTCCCTACTGTAAATTAAAGGACTGGCTTGATGAAAATGCAAATGCTTTTGGATTCTATGAAGTTTATACAAATAATGCCAATCGGAAAGGCTTTAAATACGAACCCTGGCATTTTAGCTATGCACCGGTATCGATTCCAATGCTTCAGGCTTACAAAAAATTAGATGTTCGTAAAATACTTTTGAAAGAACAAATTTTAGGCAGTGAATATTTTTCTCAAGCCTTTATCGAAAAATACCGAAGCGAGAATATTTTAGACATCAATCCCAAATTACTTTCGTAACTTTAATTCACTAAATCTTAAAATTATGAAAGGCAGTTGGAAAATTCGCATCTTAATCGGAATTGCTATCGTGGCTTTTGCTTTTTTTAAAAAATGCGCGAATACGCAGGAAAACCCATATACAGGTAAAGATCAGGTCATTTCACTAACTACTGAGGAGGAAATTGCTATTGGTTTACAAAGTGCGCCTCAAATGGCTCAAGAATATGGCGGTTTGTATCCCGATGAACGCATGCAGGCGTATGTGGATATGGTTGGTCAAAAATTAGTTGATAATAGTATAGCCCGTGAAACACCCTATCAATACGACTTTCATCTATTGGCAGATCCAAACACCATTAATGCTTTTGCACTTCCGGGCGGGCAGATTTTTATCACCTATGCCTTATTATCAAAATTAGAAAATGAAGATCAATTGGCAGGGGTTTTAGGTCATGAAGTTGGACATGTACTTGGGCGTCATTCTGCAGAGCGAATTGCAAACAGTGAATTTTGGCAAACTCTTTCAACAGGAGCCTCTGTGGGTGCTGATGCCGGAGGATTGGTTTCAGGTATAGGACAGAATGTACTTCTGGGAAATGGACGAGGAGATGAATTAGAAAGTGATGACCTGGGGGTTCGATTTATGATCAAAGCCGGTTACAATCCGCGTGAGATGATTGGGGTAATGAAAATCTTAAAAGCGGCAGCCGGACCCAGCAGAGTACCTGAATTTCAAAGTACCCATCCCGATCCTGAAAATAGAATCGAACAGATTGAAGAGTCTATTCGCAAATATGGTGGATAGTTAAACCCAGGCTAACAACAGAATTCTAACATCATCCCGCCAATGCGGGATTTTGTTTTTATCTTTGTACCTGAATTGATCCTATGAATAAGAAAGTTCTTTTAATGATTCTAGATGGTTGGGGAATTACACAAGACCCGGCTGTTTCTGCAATTGCACAGGCGAATACCCCCTTTATAGATTCTCTTTTAATAAAGTATCCACATTCGCAGCTGCTTACTCATGGTCTGAATGTTGGTTTACCCGACGGTCAGATGGGGAATAGTGAGGTTGGACATATGAATTTAGGTGCGGGACGAATTATTTATCAGGACTTGGCGAAAGTTAATCTGGCTGTAGATAGTAATTCACTACAACAAGAACCTGTTTTAAAACAGGCATTCGATTATGCCAATGAGTATAGTAAAAAAGTACATTTTATCGGTTTAGTTTCCAATGGGGGTGTACACTCCCATATTAATCACTTAAAGGGATTGTTAACTGCAGCACATGCAGAAAATATTCAAAATGTTTTTGTACATGCTTTTACTGATGGGCGAGATGTCGATCCAAAATCTGGTGCCGGTTTTATCGGAGAATTACAAGATCACATGACCAAAACGACCGGAAAACTCGCCTCCGTCATTGGTCGCTATTTTGCTATGGATCGTGATAAACGATGGGAACGTGTTAAGAAGGCGTATGATCTTTTGGTTTTTGGACAAGGCCATACTAGTACTAATGCCGTCGCAAGCATATTGCAAAGTTATTCGGATGGGATAACAGATGAGTTTTTAGAACCAATAGTTTTAACTGAAAACGGAAAAGCAGTCGCAATCATAGAAGAAGATGATGTTGTGATCTTTTTTAATTTCAGAACCGACAGAGGAAGACAGTTAACGGAAGTTTTAACTCAGAAAGATTTTCCTGAATTCGGAATGCAAACGATCCCATTACATTTTGTAACTCTCACCAATTACGACGATTCGTTTCAGGATATAAACATCGTTTATAATAAGGAGAACTTAACAGATACGCTTGGCGAAGTATTAGAAAAACACGGGAAGAAGCAAATTCGTATCGCTGAAACTGAAAAATACCCACATGTAACATTTTTCTTTTCAGGAGGGAGAGAAACACCATTTGTTGGAGAAAGACGGATTCTTTGCCCGTCGCCGAAGGTAGCAACCTATGACCTTCAGCCCGAAATGAGCGCTCATGAGATAAGGGATAAGATTCTTCCTGAAATTAATTCGAAATCGGCAGATTTCATTTGCCTCAATTTTGCCAACCCAGACATGGTGGGCCACACAGGTGTTTTTGAAGCAGCAATTAAAGCATGTGAAACGGTCGATTCCTGTACAAAAACTATTGTGGAAGCCGCCCTAGCCAATGATTATGTGACTATTATCATCGCAGATCATGGGAATAGTGAGACTATGAGAAATCCTGATGGCTCTCCAAATACAGCACATACTATCAATCCAGTACCAATAATTATCGTGAGTCCCGAAATAACATCAGTGAAGCCCGGAATCCTTGCGGATATTGCACCGACAATTTTAAAATTGATGGGTATTCAAAAACCTAAAATTATGATTAGACATTCACTAATTTAACTATACCAGATATGATCAAAATAATTTCAATAGTACTTTTATTTTTTTGTGTTTCATGTAATTCCTCAACTGATAAAAAGCAAACAGATACAAATACTTCAGACGTGACGATTTCAGAAGAGGATGTAGATATGGTCCTTGTGGACGATCCTGAAGAAGAAGGCTCTAAAATGATTCTTGGGAAAACTACATGCAAAGCTTTGCAAAGTGAACTTTTTAATGAATGGTATGTTGAAAGTCATAATAATCACGCTTTAGATACAAATACACTAAGTAAAATTGAACCACTTTTGAAAGATGTGCGAATTAAAGTCTTTATGGGAACCTGGTGTGAGGACAGCCAAAGAGAAGTTCCAGCTTTATACAAAATACTAGATCATATAAATTATGATTATAAGAATCTGGAGCTATTCGCTGTCTCGCGTGATAAAGATACTCCAGAGGGTTATGAAGAAGGATTTAATATTGAATATGTGCCAACGATCATATTTATTAAAAATGGAAATGAATTGGGCCGTATTGTCGAATACACTCAGGAAAGTCTAGAGAAAGATATGTATGCGATATTGAGTGGGGCCGATTACAAACATGCTTACGCAGATTAAAAGCTTTAAAAACGGCGAAATTCTTTGTATTTTTGCCTTTTAATTTTACTTATGATTGTTGATATGCTTACCATCGCTGTAGATTTCGATGGAACCATTGTTGAGGATAGTTACCCTAAAGTTGGAAAACCAAAACTCTTTGCTTTCGAAACTTTAAAAAAATTACAGGCTAATGGACACAGACTAATTCTGTGGACATATAGACACGGGAAACAATTGGATGAAGCTGTAGCATTTTGTAAGGAGAATGGAGTTGTTTTTTATGCTGTTAACAAAAGTTTTCCCGAAGAAGAGTTTGATCCTAAATACAGCAGAAAGATAAATGCAGATCTTTTTATAGATGACCGAAACATAGGCGGTTTAAAGAGTTGGGGTGAAGTGCATCAATTGCTGCTCGGTGAAGAAAGCCCATTAGAGATTGAAACAAAAAAAAAGAAAAAGAGCTGGTTCTCTTTTTAAACAGATAAATGATTATACCCAAAACAAGAGAAGAAATTGAGTTGATGCGAGAAAGCGCATTAATTGTATCGAAAACGCTCGGTATGCTGGCAAAAGAAGTAAAACCAGGTGCTACTTCCTTAAAGTTAGATGCTCTTGCGGAAACCTTTATTCGAGATCATGGTGCTGTACCGGGTTTTTTAGGCCTTTACGATTTTCCAAATTCCTTGTGTATGAGTCCGAACGCACAAGTAGTTCATGGAATTCCCAACGATACACCATATCAAGAAGGCGATATTATTTCTATCGATTGCGGCGCGGTAAAAAATGGTTTTTATGGAGATCACGCATATACTTTTGCAGTGGGTGAGATCGATCCTGAAACCGAAAAACTTTTAAAAGTTACGAAAGAATCGCTCTATATTGGTATCAGAGAATTTAAAATAGGTAATCGCACAGGCGATGTTGGATTTGCGATTCAGAAGCATTGTGAAGATCATGGTTATGGGGTTGTTCGTGAACTTGTTGGACATGGATTGGGAAGAACAATGCATGAAGATCCTGAAATGCCAAATTACGGCAGACGAGGAAAAGGGAAGAAATTTGTTGAAGGTACTACAGTCGCAATCGAACCAATGATCAATTTAGGTACACGACGCATTGAACAGCTTCGTGATGGCTGGACAATTCTTACTGCTGATAGAAAACCCAGCGCTCATTTTGAACACAATGTGGCCATAGTAAATGGCAAACCCGAATTACTCTCAACTTTCGGTTACATTTATGAAGCGTTAGGAATTGAAAGTGATGAGGAAGCTGAGTTTCGGGAAAAGGAGTTGGTCCTTTAATTGCTTCTATATAAAATGCATAACGAACTTTGAACAGCATATTTAAATTTTTTCTGAATTTAATTCCACGCACCTTATTAATAAGGCTTAGTTATATTATCCGCCCTTTTGTTGCTTTTTTTTTAAGAGGCACAAAATATACGGACCCTATTGATGGGAGATCATATAGAAAGTTTTTGCCCTATGGTTATGAAAAAGTTCGAGAAAATGTACTTTCACCCGGCACCTTATCTCTTGAACGGCATCGCCTTTTTTGGCTTTACCTCAAAAATGAGACGACTTTTTTTACTGAAAATCACAAGGTGTTACATTTCGCACCGGAGCAGGCCTTTTTTAAACGTTTCAGAGAGATGGCGAACTTAGATTATACGACAACCGACCTCAACTCACCTATTGCCGATGTGAAGGCAGATATTTGCAACTTACCATTCGAAGACAACTCATACGGTTTTATTATATGTAATCATGTACTGGAACATATTCCGGACGATACAAAAGCGATGCAAGAATTATACAGAGTACTCTCACCCGGTGGTATGGCGATTCTACAGGTTCCTTATGAAGCTTCCAGAAAAATTACCTTTGAGGATGATAATATTACCGATCCAAAAGAACGTGCTAAAATATTCGGGCAATACGACCATGTTCGCGTATATGGAATGGACTACTTCAAAAAGTTAGAGACAGTTGGCTTCGCTGTTGAAGCAGTTGATTACACTACCAAACTTTCCGAAGAAGACATAAACAGATTTAGGTTAGCAAAAGGAGAATTGTTACCGGTTTGTCGAAAATAATGAAGTGCATTATAATTCGTAGCCAGCTATTTGTAGTCTGCTTATTTATAAATACCTACCTACATTTTTCAAATTATATTCTGAGTGTTCTTAAAAACCTATGGAGAATTGTATCTTTAAAAAAGATCCAACTAACCAAAGATGCGTTTTTCAAAATTACTAATTCTTCTATGTATAGGTGTTGTATGTAAAGCTCAAAACGTAGCCGATTGTACCGACGCTATATTAGTATGTGGAAATGCAAATTTAGGGTTGAACCCCGCCGGAGTAGGTTTCGATGAATTTTCTTTACCCGGAAATAACGTCCCAAGTTGTCAGCCATTTAATAATGATACTATATGGCTTAAGTTTGTGATTGAGAGTGCCGGTGCCTTTATGTTCGACATTTTACCCATAGACTTGGAAGCTGATTATGATTTTGCGATATATGGTCCAGACGTCACTTGTACTACTTTAGGCTCGGCTATCCGCTGTTCCAGTACGAATCCTCAAGCCGCTGGTATAACCGCCCTTACAGGACTAAATATGGAAGAAATAGACACTACAGAAGGTCCTGGGGCCGATGGTAATGGATATCTCATGTATATTGATGCCGAGGCTGGAGATGTGTATTACGTGCTTATTGACCTACCCCATGGCTCGGATGGATTTAGTTTAATTTACTCCGGTACCGCAGCCTTACCTATTGATGCCTTCGCAAATCCCGTACCCGATCAATATCAATGTGATGTTGATACCGTTCAAGACGGCTTTACAGAATTTAATTTAAGCCATGTCGCTCCAATTGTTGCTGGTGCACAAACCAACACTACCGTAACAATGCATAATTCATTAAATGATGCCAATTTAGGGATCAATGCGCTCCCGAATCCGTATACAAATGTTGAAAATCCTGAAACCATCATCGCTAGAATTGAAACTGAAAATGGTTGTACCGACACCACGAGTTTTGACATTTGGGTAGCGAATACACCAATTCGAGACCCGGTAGATATTGCTGTATGTAGTTACTCACCTAATGAAATTTTTGTTTTAAATAGTATAATTCCGGAGGTGATAGACGACCCTACCGGATATATATTCAGCTATCATTATAGTTTAAGTGATGCCGAAGCTAATATAAATGCCATTACCTCAACGGGAATCTTTATTTCCGATATTCCCCAAACTATCTTTGTACGTGTTACGAGTGAAGTTAATGCATTATGCTATGAAATCGTTTCTTTCGAAGTTGTAGTAAATGTTATCACCCTTGCGAGTCAACCTACTAATATCATAGTGTGTGATGACGACTATGATGGTTCTGTAACAGTTAGCCTTTCAGAAAAAAATGAAGAGATATTAAATGGATTACCTGCTTCTGAGTTCAGAATTTACTACTACCCTACCGAAGAAGACCGTCTGAATAACACCCACAGTACTTTCGATAGGTTCACAAACATAACAAACCCTCAAACGATCTATGTACTGATGATTGAGAACGAAACTTCCTGTCGGGATTATATAGAGTTTTCGATGAGAGTGCTACCCAAACCAAAGTTAGAATTTTATCGCGACGACTATATCATATGTCTCAACACTACCGACCCTTTAATTATTAGCGTTCCCGCCGGTTATCAATATTACGAGTGGAGTACAGGACAACAAGGTGCGAATTTAAGTAGCATCTACATTAATGAACCCGGTACGTATTCTGTGATAGTCACAAATAGGTATGGATGTTCCACTGAAATTTCTACTATAGTTCTGCCTTCAGATGTTGCGACGATTACCGATGTAATTATTGATGATTTCAATGGGCAAGGGAATAGTGTAACCATTCTGGTTGAGGGTCCCGGAAATTATGAATATTCGTTGAGTAATGAATTTTCATATCAAGACAGTAATCAATTCACAGGATTTTTAAGTGGGTATTATACAGTTTACGTACGTGATAAGAATGGTTGTGGGGTTGTTTCACAAGAGATCTTGGTGTTAGACTACCCAAAATTCTTCACGCCAAATGGAGATGGGATTCACGATTACTGGCAGATAAAAGAGATCGACCAATTTCCAAAAAGCACTTTACTCATATATAATCGGTTTGGGAGAATTCTCCACGGAATAAAGCTAGATTCTTCGGGATGGGACGGAACAAATTATGATGGTGTCGCTTTGCCTTCGAGTGATTATTGGTTTCGATTAGAATTTGAAGACGGTCGAACAATTAAGGGGCACTTCAGTTTGAAACGTTAATTTAGTCTACTACCAATTCTTTAAAACCATCGGTCATAAATACCTGCTCGTTACCAGAAACGTCATTATAAGTTAGATATGCTTCAAGATTATCGGTTATTGTCAATAATTCTTTTGAGCGCTCCAGTCCCAAAGCCATCATCGCAGTAGCATAAGCATCGGCTCGTCCGCACGAATTTGCAACCGCTGTAGCACTGGTAACATCACTCTGTTCGGCTGAACCGGTTAAGGGATTTAACGTATGTACATATTTTTTACCGGAGAGCGAATCTATTCTATATTTTCTATAATTTCCGGAAGATGCCATTGCCTTATCCTTAAGCTTTACTGCAACTTTGTATTGGCGATCCTCTAATTGCGAAGCCACAGCTTCAACTCCGACGATCCAATCTTTATTTTTTTCAATATTCATACCCCTCGTCAATAGCTCACCTCCCAGCTCAATGAGGTAGTTTTTTATTCCTTTCGATTCAAGGAAGTTTCCTATACAGTCGATACCGTATCCTTTTGCAACCGCATTGAAATCAAAATATATCTGTGGATGTTCTTTTGCTACTCTTCCATCAGCTAATATCTTTACCTTTCTGAACCCAACATACTGCATCAATGAGTCAAGTTGCTTGTTCTCAATTTGTTTAAGCGGTTTGGTATCCCCAAATCCGTATGCGTTTCGCAATACACCAATGGTAGGATCAAAATAACCGTTAGAATTAATAAAGACTTCTTCAGAAATACTAAAAACTTTTTTAAATATTGCGTCTACAACTACTGTAGAGTCACCGCGATTTATTTTTGAGATATCGCTATTTGGCATATACGTACTAACAGATTTATTTACCCTATAAATAACTGAATCTATCCCTTTCTCTATTTCATTCACTTCTGAAGGATCGTAATATTGTATCGTAAAAGTAGTTCCGAATGCATCGCCTTTTATAATGGAAACCTGAGTTGCTTCTCTACCACAGGATACTAAAAATAAGAATAAGATAGCGTAGACTCCTTTCATAATATTTCTTGTAACCCATTATACACCATAGTGTAATCTTCATTTTTCAATACCGGTTTGGCATAATCTGTTCCATGGCCTAATCCTACCCCCGCATAATAAGTTGCCGCCTCAAATTTAGATGCATGTTCTTTTATGCTCTGCATGAATACTGGATCGTAGACATTGGCATCTTTCGGATAGCGTACTGCGCGGACAATTACAAAGTGGAGATTTTTGTTTTTCAAAGCCACGAATTGTGGATCTTTTTTCAACTTTGAATTGACTCCTAAAAATTCAAATCCATCTTCTTCAAGTTGCTTTCCAACAATGTTCATTGCAAGATTATGTAATTCCTGTTCGGTAAGTATTTCGGCCATTATTGTCTAAATCTAAGAAATCAATGTCGTTAATATAATATGTAGGAAATTTTTACAGAAACTCTCAGATCCAATTTGTACTGTGGACTGATACTTCTGGCTTTAAAAAAAATCATCGAATACGAACACATTGCACCGATATTCTTCCCCGTACAAAAATAAACATTTTTCTACCTCTAACCATCCACTAGTAAAAGTATGAATTCAATTCTTCAAAAAATTAAGACTATAAACCACATTTCTTATTTTAGAATTCTGACTAAAAAAAACCGCTCCCGAATGATTAGGAAGCGGCTTTAAAATAAACTAGATTAAACCTTCTATTTCTTGACAACGCGTTTAGTTGATGTACCATTATCTGTGATAATTTCAACAAAGTACATCGCAGATTCTAAACTAGATAAATCTACTTGATAATTTCCTTGACTTGTAAAACTGGCTTTTGTGACTACTCTTCCTCTCAAATCATATATCACAACGGCAGTTACAGCCGATTTCGGTG
>CBDUGY010000111.1:0-9807 GCA_965367015.1 uncultured Ulvibacter sp. | reverse complement strand
CCAATGTCATTTAATGCATATTCGGGCGAGTTCCAGCTTCCCCCAAACCAATAACGCCAGGCTCCTGCTCCGTTTTTACCTATTTCAAAATTTCCACCGGTACCGGTTAGTGAGGTTTTATTAGGATCTACCTCCACGTGACCCGCATCAACTCTTTGAAATAAATGGGTAAGTGAGGTTTGTGTTTGGGTGATGGCCTCTGTACTTCCTCGCACATGGCTAAAAGTTGCTTTTCCAACTAAATAAAAAGTTCGTTCTTTCCAATTGTGCTGCAAGTCTAAACCGCCAGAATAGGCATGAGAATGTAAGAATGAGACATTCGGATCCATATTTCTGTGTGTGGCCGTAAATATTCCTCCCACGTTACTATTGCGATCATTGAAATCTTTTTGTACCCTCCCTACGAAATAATTTGTAAGTGGCTCGACTAATGACTCTTCTTCACTCCCATCCTCGTTTACCACATCGGCAAATTCCTTTCCGGTAATACTTTCCAAGATACCAATAGTCCAACCATCTTTCGTCTTGCCACTAAATTTCGCTGCACCTAAAATGGTTGTGTTATTAGGCTGGTCTACATACGCTATGTTGTTGCCGCTTGCGTATCCTTGCGGACTTCTACCAATACGCCTGGAAAAGAACAAATTATCTGAACCGTTCACCCTATAATCGTACACACTCTTATTCTCTACAAAAAATGGCCGACGTTCCTGAAAAAATATTTCGAAACCATCTAATGCTACAGCACCCGGATCTGCATCTACCTGACCAAAATCGGGGTTCACAGTAAGATCTAATGTGAGATCGTTGGTTATCCCAATTTTAGCATCTAATCCCGCCGTAAAACGAGAATCATTACCATCTCTGAATGGGTTTCCCACCTCCTTCTCATAGGTGTCTAATTGAGCAACGGTGTAGGGTTGAATTTCCAGCTGTTTCTGAGGTTTTATTCCCCTGATTCCTCTCAATTCACCGAATTCGCTTACCCAGCCCGGCGGATTAGGTGGTAAGGGCTGCCAAGTAGAACGTTCTTCGTTAGCGAAATATCGACGGGTAGATTGCAATCCCCAGACCTGCTCTTCGGCAGCACTAAATCGCAACTGACTCAAAGGAATACGCATTTCGGCGGTCCAGCCATCAGAATCTATTTTCGTATCAACAAACCATATGGGATTCCAACTCCCGTCAAAATTTCCATTGTTGGAAATGAACTCATCTCCTTTTACTCCGGATGCAGATATTGTAAAAGAGAATCCCGTGCGATCGTCGTCGTAACTATCGATATTAATTTCAACCCAATCCCCGGGAAAATCGTCGCGACGCCCCATTCTTTTCTCGATTTTTGAAGGGTCTTTTTGGTAACATTTAAATGCTACGTACAGATTATTTTCATCATAAACGATCTTCATTTTTGTTTGCTCCGTCGGTGCTGTACCGTTATCTGGTTCAAATTCAAGATAGTCTGAAGTCCAATCAACTTCATTCCACGCAGCATCGTCTAAATTTCCATCAATTGTAATCGGTCCAAGGCTTGCGACAGATTTCGTGGTATAGACTCTTTTATCGTATGATTTTATTTCTTCTTCGGAAGTAGTTTCAGTTTGAGATAAGGCAAATGAAAAAATGCTTAAACACGCAACTGTGATGAGTTTTTGCAAAGTGAGCATATGGGTTAGTTTGTTAAAAAGACGTGTAGTAAACATTCATGTGACACATTCAATTGTTCTTTAAGAAAACTTTAACACTTTCGTAAGATTCATCTTGCCTTTCAATAAATACTTATCTTTGCACGATGAGAAAATTAATGTCGAAGAAAAAACCCGCTTATAAAGTAACGAAGCAACTTTCAGAATACTTGACTCGGCATGGGAGAAATATAAAAATCCCAATATATTACGACGATCTTCTCCGTTTTCAGGGCTCGGTTTCAATTTTCGACAAAAACGACAAAGATACTCTTTGGGTAAGTACGTATTATTCCGAATCGGAACGTGGAGAGATAGAGCTAAGTTTAAAAAAGATGTACACCATCTTGCATGCCGATGGTAGTGACATGGTGCTTCCATATTTAAATATCGATAGCATTGACTATTGTACTTTTGGGAACACTAAACCCTTTAGAGTAAAAGTTAGAAACGTTTTAAACGACAACTATATCTTTCTGTATATCAAAAAGGCTGATTCATCCAGAATCTATGGATTAGAGCTAGAGCACCTGCTCTCTCCAAATCATATTAACTTTTTAGTTCATGGCAATACTTTAATTGAAGAGCATATTTCGGGAATACCCGGAGATGATTTTATTGAGAATAACTTGGCTCTTTGCTCAGAGCAAGACAGAAAGGAAATTGCGAAAGAATTTGTTAAGTTCAATGAGCGCTGTTTTGTACGTCTTTTAGGTGATATGCGTTCATATAATTATGTGATGGTTCTCACTCATGATTTCGATAGAATACAATACAGAATAAGAGCCATCGATTTCGACCAGCAAAGCTATGAGGGCAATGTAAAAGTCTACAAACCTCAATTCTTAAAAGAGAATAGTAAGTTAGTAAAAATGACTCTCGAGTTACTTAGGGATGAATCTATCGAACAGTATAAACGTGAAGAACGGTCCTTATTGGCCAAACGCGCCACAAGTGAGAAAGAACGACTTAATGAACTGTTAGACTGTATGAAGAATGATGTAATTTCAACAAAGGAGAAGATTAAAGAACTTCAACGCGAATTATTGAAATTGACAGGAGATGTAAATTTTAAGAAATCTACCAATATGGGAGAAATTCTCAAAAGTGCATTGGACTATGTAGTTCGTAACTACAAAAACGAAAATCCGTATATCATCAGGTAGCGCTTAAAAGTTTCAGAATAAAAATACAAAAAATTTATTATGCATGCATAGTAAGTTGTATCTTTATATTCGAAATAAGAATTATCGTAAGCCATGAAAATCAAGAAAGTTTTAGTTGCAAATAGAGGGGAAATAGCCATAAGAGTTTTAAGAGCCTGTACAGAAATAAATTTACAGACGGTCGCTATTTTTACTTTTGAAGATCGATATTCACAACATCGATATAAAGCAGATGAAGCTTACCAAATAGGCGCCAACAATGAACCGCTAAAACCGTATCTAAACGGTGACCAAATAATAACTTTGGCAAAGTCGAAAAATGTTGATGCGATTCATCCCGGATATGGATTTCTTTCTGAAAATTCGGAATTTGCACGAAAATGTGCCGAAAACGGGATTGTATTTATAGGTCCCGATCCTAAAGTTATGGATGCCTTAGGTGACAAAATTACTGCGAAGAAGATTGCTCTTAAGTGTAAGGTTCCCATAATAGAAAGCAATAAAAAGAAGCTTACTTCATTAAAAGTGGCGCTCTCAGAAGCTACTTCAATCGGTTACCCTTTAATGTTAAAAGCAGCCTCTGGTGGTGGCGGAAGAGGAATGCGAATTGTTCGAAACCCAGAGCATTTAGAATTATATTTTGATTCGGCTCGTAATGAAGCGCTAAACGCATTTGGAGACGATACCATGTTCTTGGAAAAATACGTTGAAAACCCAAAACATCTTGAAGTTCAGATTGTAGCCGACAACCACGGAAACATTCGCCATTTATTCGAACGGGATTGCTCGGTTCAACGTCGTCATCAAAAAGTGGTTGAGGTTGCTCCCTCGTTTAACGTCTCAGCTAAAGTCAAACAAGATTTATATGCCTATGCAATTGCTATCGCAAAGGAAGTAAATTATAATAATGTTGGAACAGTTGAATTTCTGGTGGACGGTGATGACAATGTCTATTTCATTGAGGTGAATCCCCGGATTCAAGTAGAACATACTGTTACCGAAATGGTAACTGGGATAGACCTAATTAAAACACAGATTTTTGTGGCCGGAGGCTATAAGCTTTCAGATAAACAAATAAAGATATACGAGCAGAGTTCACTAGCGACCTATGGGTTTGCCCTTCAATGCAGACTTACAACAGAAGATCCTGCTAACGATTTTACTCCCGACTATGGTACTATTACAACTTACAGAAGTGCCTCAGGTATGGGAATACGGCTTGATGCCGGAAGTATTTACCAATCGTATAGTGTAAGTCCGTTTTTTGATTCTATGTTAGTGAAGGTATCAGCTCATGGAAGAACATTGGATGGAGCAGTTCGTAAAATGATGCGTGCGCTCAAAGAATTCAGAATTCGCGGTGTCAAGACAAATATTCACTTTCTTCAGAATGTGATTCAGCATGAAACCTTTAGGGAAGGCAAAGCAACCGTCAATTTTATTCAGAATACTCCTGCCTTGTTCGATATTAAAATGCCACAAGATCGAACTACCAAGATCACAAACTATTTGGGAGAGGTAATCGTGAATGGAAACCCTGATGTGAAATATAAAGACGACTCCAAAGTTTTTAGAATTCCGAAAGTTCCAAAATTCTATCCTAACGCCTCCTATCCTAAAGGAACAAAAGATCGACTAACTGAATTAGGTCCCGAAAAATTCTGTTCCTGGCTGCTGTCCGAAAAGAAAATACATTATACCGATACTACTATAAGGGATGCGCATCAATCATTATTGGCAACTCGGATGCGTACCCGGGATATGTTGATGGTTGCAGAGAGTTATGCTAAAAATCATTCCAACACCTTCAGTATAGAAATGTGGGGAGGCGCGACCTACGATGTATGTTATAGATTTTTACATGAGAGTCCGTGGACAAGATTGCGAGAACTTCGGAAACTTATCCCGAATATTTTATTTCAGATGTTACTTCGTGGCTCAAATGGTGTTGGTTATAAAGCATACCCTGATAATTTGATAGAAAAGTTTGTTGAAAAATCCTGGGAGAACGGCATAGACATCTTTAGAATTTTCGATTCGCTAAACTGGGTTAAGGCTATGGAGCCCAGCATCAATTATGTACGAAATAAAACCGGAGGAATCGCTGAAGCCGCGATAAGTTATACCGGTGACATTCTCGATATTAAAGAGAAGAAATACGATTTGAAATACTATGTACAACTCGCAAAAGATCTAGAAAATGCAGGTGCGCACATGGTCGCAATAAAAGACATGGCTGGCTTATTAAAGCCATATGCAGCTACCGAATTAGTTGGGGCGTTGAAAGATACTTTAAAGATCCCGATACATTTACATACGCACGATACTTCTTCGATCCAGTCGGCTACTTATTTAAAGGCGATCGAAGCAGGAGTGGACGTGGTTGATGTGGCTTTGGGCGGGCTTTCCGGACTCACCTCTCAGCCCAATTTTAATTCTGTTGTTGAAATGATGAAGCAACAGGAACGCGCTCACGATTTCGATATAGACAGTTTGAATCAGTTTTCAAATTATTGGGAAGATGTTCGTGAAATGTATTACCCTTTCGAATCGGGTTTAAAAGCCGGAACTGCCGAAGTATATCAGCATGAGATTCCCGGCGGGCAATATTCAAATTTACGCCCGCAAGCAGAAGCATTAGGTTTAGGAGATCGCTTTGACGAAGTAAAGAAGATGTATGGAATGGTTAATAAAATGTTTGGAAACTTAGTTAAAGTAACGCCGAGTTCCAAAGTTGTTGGTGATATGGCGATTTTTATGGTAACCAACGATCTTTTTCCCGAAGACGTAATGGAAAGAGGCCATGAGATTTCTTTTCCTGAGTCGGTTATTAATTTCTTTAAGGGTGATTTGGGGCAACCCCTTGGTGGTTTTCCAAAAGAGCTTCAGAAAATAATTTTAAAAAATAATAAGTCATATACAGATAGACCCAACGCACATTTAGCCCCAATTGAATTTGAAACAGAGTTTAAGGCTTTTCAGAAGAAATATCAAAAAGGATTTTCGAGAGCTATTGAGTTTGAAGATTTCCTTTCCTATTGTCTATATCCTCGGGTTTTAGAACAAGCGCACGAAAAGTATAAGCAGTATGGAAACCTTGCTATTTTGCCAACCCCAAATTTTTTCTACGGAATGAAATTGCGGGAAGAAATAATAGTAGAGTTAGAGCCCGGTAAAACGATCACAGTTAAATTACTCTCGGTGGGTATTCCAAATGATGAAGGTATTCGCATTGTCTTTTTCTCAGTAAACGGAGAGAATAGATTTGTTGAAATTCGAGATAATTCTTTGAACATTAAAAAACACGAGAATACCAAAGCAGATTCAGGGAATCCCAATGAAGTAGGAGCACCTTTGCAAGGCTCTTTATATAAGGTACTGGTTAAGAAAGGACAAGACGTTAAAAAGAATGACCACTTGTTTATAATTGAAGCGATGAAGATGGAAACCACGGTAACTGCAACTAAGGCGGGTAAAGTAAAATCGACTACACTTAAACCAGGTACGATGGTGATGAAGGATGATTTAATCGTTACTTTAGAATAAAATAAATTATGCTTCGATTTATGTTTCTATTTGAATTCATTTTTCTATGCAAAAATTAAATCCTCACCCCTTGTAATTCAAATAAATAATACTACATTTGCACCCCTCTTACGCGAATTTATCGTCTTAGAGAACAAAGCCTTTGTAGAAAAAGGGAAAACTATTTATTAACGATTGACAAAAAACGAAATGGATACATTGAGTTACAAAACAGTATCTGCGAATAAAAGCACTGTTAACAAAGAGTGGCTTTTAGTAGATGCGGACGGGCAAACATTGGGTCGTCTTGCTAGCGAAGTAGCAATTTTGCTACGCGGGAAGCATAAACCAAGTTTTACACCGCATGTTGACTGCGGAGACAACGTAATTATTACGAATGCCGAGAAGATCAACTTAACAGGAAACAAGTGGGAGGCTAAGACGTATATTCGTCACACCGGCTACCCTGGTGGACAGAGAAGCTTAACTGCTAAAGAATTATTTGGGAAGGATCCTGCAAGACTTGTTGAAAAAGCAGTTAAAGGCATGTTACCAAAAAATAAATTGGGAGCAGAACTTTTCAGAAATCTTAAAGTGTATTCGGGTGCAACGCACGATCAAGAAGCACAAAAACCAAGAACCATCAAACTAAAATCTACGAAGTAATGGAAGTGCTACACAAAATTGGAAGAAGAAAAACTGCAGTTGCACGTGTATATCTTTCCGAAGGAAAAGGTAACATCACTATCAACAAACGAGATTTAAACAATTATTTCACTACCGCTACTTTGCAGTATAAGGTAAAACAACCTTTAGTGCTTACTGATAACGAAACTACATACGATATTAAAGTAAATGTTTTCGGTGGAGGAATAACAGGACAAGCTGAAGCAATCCGTTTGGCTTTATCTCGTGCAATGTGCGAGGTGAACGAAGAACACAGATTGGTCTTAAAGCCAGAAGGTCTGTTAACAAGAGACCCGAGAATGGTGGAACGTAAGAAATTCGGACAGAAGAAAGCCCGTAAGAAATTCCAATTCTCGAAACGTTAAATTTTCCAATTGGTTTGGGTATCTCATCTGGGATACCCAAGCTAAATTGACAAGTTCATATATATACAATTATTAATTAGCTGTTAGTCCCACTCTGCCGGGTAGGACAATTAGTTTAGCATCAAAACCATAATAATTATACTCCTTTGCTAAGGCATGAGAGTATTAGGAAAAGGTTGCTATCTATAAACACGAAAGTAAACTAAAAACAAAATGGCAAACAACGTAGAAGTCAAAGACTTACTAAAAGCAGGTGTACACTTTGGTCACCTAACAAGAAAATGGAATCCTAATATGGCACCGTATATCTATATGGAGCGTAATGGAATCCACATTATCAATCTTTATAAAACTGCAGCAAAGATCGAAGAAGCTAATGAAGCTTTAAAGAAAATTGCAGCCAGTGGACGAAAAGTTCTTTTCGTTGCTACAAAAAAACAAGCAAAAGATATCGTTGCTGAAAAAGCGAAGAACGCTAACATGCCTTACATTACTGAAAGATGGCCTGGTGGAATGTTAACAAACTTTGTTACAATTAGAAAAGCCGTTAAGAAGATGGCCTCTATTGATCGTATGAAGCAAGACGGAACTTTTATGACCTTGTCTAAAAAAGAACGTCTTCAGGTAGATCGTCTACGTGCTAAGTTAGAAAAAAACTTAGGTTCAATAAGTGAAATGAGTCGTCTCCCGGCTGCCTTGTTTATTGTTGATACAACAAGAGAACACATCGCAGTTGCTGAAGCTCAAAAATTAAATATTCCAATTTTTGCAATGGTAGACACTAACAGTGACCCTAGAGTTATTGATTATGTGATCCCATCGAATGACGATGCTTCAAAATCTATCGATAAAATCATGACAGCAGTGTCTGACGCAATTATCGAAGGTCTTTCTGAAAGAAAATCTGGTAAGGATAATGACGAGAATGACGATGCAGCACCTAAGAAAGAAAAAAAGGTTAAAAAGACTGTAGCAGCTGAAGCCCCTTCTAAAGATGCAGATAGCAAAGTGGCTAAAAAGGCCAAAACAGCTGAAGTACCTTCAACCGATGCCGATGATAAAAAAGCAATGAAAGAGGCAAAAAAGCCCACAAAGCTTGAATCAAAAAGTGAGACCATGGAAAAGGCAGGTCTTACAAAGGAAGAAGAATAGATTAATAAAGATACTCCAAGAGAGTTTCTCAACCTTATAATAGAAAAGGCACCTTTGTTAAGGAGCCTCAATTAAAAAAATATGAGTACAATGGTAAAAGTAACCGCCGCAGAAGTAAATAACTTGAGACAAAAAACCGGAGCCGGAATGATGGACTGTAAAAAGGCATTAGTTGAGGCAGAAGGGAATATGGATAAAGCGATTGAAATCCTGAGAAAAAAAGGACAAAAAATTGCTGAAAAAAGAGCCGATAGAGATTCTAGCGAGGGAGCTGTAATCGCTGCTGTTAATGATGACAATACTAAAGGTGTCATCGTTTCTTTGAATTGTGAAACAGACTTCGTAGCTAAAAATGATTCCTTCGTTGAAATGGCTCGTAAAATGGCCGATATTGCTTTAAACACCTCTTCGAAAGAAGAATTTATGAAAGCAGATTTCGACGGAATGACAATTGAAGAAAAACTGATCGAGCAAACAGGAGTTATTGGTGAGAAGATCGAAATTGGTGGTTTTGAAATTTTAGAAGCACCTTTTGTTGGTTCTTATATTCACGGAAATAAAATTGGAGCCTTAACAGGTCTTTCTGCTAAAACAGAAAACGCTGCTGAAGTGGCAAAGAATGTATCAATGCAAGTAGCTTCAATGGGAGCCACTACGCTATCGTACAAAGATTTTACTCCAGAGTTCGTTGCTTCTGAAACTGAAGCGCGAATTGCGGTAATCGAGAAAGAGAATATAGAATTGGGAAGATTAGGTAAAACGCTTAAAAATGTGCCACAATTTATTTCTAGATCACAATTAACAGACGAAGTTCTTGCAAAAGCCGAAGAAACTGCGAAAGCAGAATTGAAAGCTGAAGGAAAACCAGAACAAATCTGGGACAGAATCCTACCTGGTAAAATGGAAAGATTTATTGCCGATAATACTACAATGGATCATGAAAAAGCTTTGCTAGACCAAAACTTTATTATGGACGACAAATTAAATGTTGCCGAATATGTTGCCAGTAAAGGTGACGCAACTGTTGTCGGATTCAAAAGAGTTTCTTTGGCATAGTTCACATATTAAATTATAAGTACAGTTACATAACATAGCTGTAATTAATCATAGAATCCGTTCACAACGCCAGTTGAGAACGGATTTTTTCTATTATTAAATTACTAACTTAAATACCCTTTTCGTAAAACTTTAGCACATTTAAATTATCATTTATCTAATACCCAGGAG
>CBDUGY010000110.1:0-10221 GCA_965367015.1 uncultured Ulvibacter sp. | reverse complement strand
TAGCTGTGTTGGATTTTCCATTTGCAGTAGCGGTTTCGTTCAGGGATCACGCGAGTAATCCAGCTTTGTTGGGCACTTCCTGAAATAAATCGAGTTTTTTTAATTCGACAATCTAGCTTTTAGATTCATTATCGCTCTTATTTGTATCAGCAAATTTCAATTCATTGTCGAATTGTAAAGTTCTAATTGGAAACGGGATATTAATTCCTTCTTTATCGAATGCCTTTTTTATTTCTATGATTGCCTTACTTTTTGCTCTAAGTTTTTCAATTCCTTTTTCGGCATCTACCCAAAACCTACAGACGAAGTTGATTGAACTTCCACCAAATTCAGTATAAAAAAATTCTACATGTTCATTATCTTCAATTTGCTTGAAACTACTGGCGATGGTTTGTTTAGTCAACTTTTCTACTTTCTCAAGATCCATTCCATATCCTACTCCGCATTCTACCATTATCCGCATTCTTGAAGTTAACGTATAATTCTTCATTGGATTATCAATGATTGTCTTATTAGGAATAATAACCATATTATTATCGGCTTCCTTGATCACAAAATTATTAAGATTAATATCCATGATCTCTCCGGTATACCCGGTTGTTTCAATCCAGTCGCCAATTCTAATTTTCTTTCTGAAAGAAAGAACGATCCCAGAAAAGGTATTGGCTAGTGTGCCTTGCATGGCTAAACCAATTACTAATCCGGAAATCCCTGCACCGGCTAGAATCGCACTTAAAGCCTTTCCTAGGTTCAATACTCCTAATGCCAGAAATAAACCCCCTAAGACTATCACTATTGAGACTACTCGCCCAATAAGCTTTGTTATTGATTTTTGATCGACATATCGCCCGGCTAATTTTTTTACATATTTACTGATAAAACGACCTAAGAAGTAAGCAATAACTAAAACTAGTATTGCGATACCAATATTCGGGAGGTTTTCGATTAGGGTGGCAAGCCACCCCATAACTTTATCTGAAATTTCTGAAAATGATTTGTTGATTTTTTCGTCCATGGAATGCTCGGTTATTTTTTAATGAGTTGTTATAATAATTTAACATTTTAAAAAAATACAACAGTCGAAATTAATACTCAATCTTTTAACAGCCTTTAACCTTACAGAATCGGAATTAACATAAAGCTAGGTTAAATAATTCTGAGTATGTTAAAAATTTATGTAGGAAGTTTTTTACGAGTAACTATTGACTATAGCAGATCGATGATTCTTTCTAAGGCCATACCGCGGGATGCTTTTAAGAGTATAAAACTGTCTTTAATTGGCGTAACGCTTAACAATTTAGCCAGACCATCGAAGGTTTCAAATTTATGGATATGGGGAGCGTCGGTTATAGTTTTGAAAAAGTTACTCCCAATTAAATAAACTTGACCAATTTTATTTTCAGAAAGAAAAGTCGTTATAATTTGATGTTCCTTTTCAGCTTCCGGTCCCAATTCGAACATGTCGCCAAGAAATAAAATCTTGTTTTTCCCTTCTGCTTGCATAAAATTTTCTAGGGCGGCCATCATACTAGTTGGATTTGCATTGTAAGCGTCCAGGATTATTTTATTACTGTGTTTTATAACAATTTGCGATCGGTTGTTGGTTGGAATGTAGCTCTCAATGGCTGTTTTAATTTTATCCGAAGGTATTTTGAAGTAGGCTCCAATTATAACAGCTGCCGCTATATTGTGAAAATTATAAAGCCCAATAAGATTACTTTGCATATTTAAACCCTTGAACTGGATTAAAAGTTTATCGGATGCATCCTTTAACTTAACAGCAAATTCATGTGATTCATTCCCGAAGATTACTGAATTTAACGTTTTCGCAAACACTAATTGTTTCGGGTCGTTTCCGTTAATAAAAACAGTTTTCTGATTTTCTCCTAGATATTTGTATAGCTCGGTTTTTCCTTTAATAACACCCTCCAAACTTCCGAAACCCTCTAAGTGAGCTTTCCCAAAATTTGTGATATAGCCGTAATCCGGCTTTGCAATTTCACAAAGATTCTCAATTTCTTTTAAATGATTTGCACCCATTTCAACGATACCGATCTGTGTTTCGACATCCATCTCCAGCAAAGTAAGAGGTACACCGATGTGATTATTTAAATTTCCTCTGGTCGCAACGGTGTTAAAAGCTTGAGATAAAACAGCATTAATTAATTCCTTAGTGGTTGTCTTCCCGTTGCTACCGGTTAAAGCAATAATTGGAATAGCTAAGTAAGTCCTATGATAAGATGCTAGTTTTTGTAGTAACCTCAAAGTGTCACTACAAATAATAGTCTCACCCGTATTTTTATGATATCCTATTTCATCAATTACAACTTTAAAAGCGCCCTTGTCAAGGGCCTCTTGGGTAAATTTATTTCCGTTGAAGTTTTCCCCTTTTAGGGCAAAGAATAGGCAGTTCTTAGTGATACTTCGTGTATCTGTACAAACACCGGAACTTTTAAGAAAAAGCTGATGCAGGGCTTCAATTTTCATAGAAATAAATATAATAAAAAACCCTCCAAGAAGGAGGGCGTTTTATATTGAAGTTATAATTAGTTTCTTGGGCGTTTTCCTTTCTGTGATTTAGAACCTACGCGAGACATCGCGCATCTAAATCCGATATAGTCTGTTGCCATATCTTGTGGGAAGTAACGTCGTTGTGCCGGATCTAACCAGTAGTCACGATCTCTCCAAGATCCACCTTTATAAACACGTACTTCGTTATCTATAAGTGTAGTTCTGTTTGAAGATTTATCGAATTGACGATCTAATGCGCCTGTACTATCAGCCGATACTTGGTGTCTAGGTGAGTTGTACATTCGCTTAGTTTCGTCTACAGTTTCCTCGTCTTCACCAAAGGATTGGTAATAACGGGTAGATCTTTTGTCCCCATCACGAAAATCACGATTATCACTTTGAGAAAACTGAGTTCTTAAGTAAGTCTCCTTTTCGTCTACAGGTACCTGGAGAATTTCTCCTGGCAAGTTACGAGCGATGATTTTTCCATTGCTCAATGTATCAAACACAATCGAATCTGCAGTTACAACTTTAACTTTACCTTCTTTATCGATCGCATTCTTAGTATAGACGTTACCTCTGTAGTAGTTGAAGTCATTAAACTCATCGTCAACAATTGGTCGATATACATCAGCCACCCATTCTGCTACGTTTCCTGCCATATCGTACAGACCATAATCGTTTGGTTCGTATGATTTTACCTGAGCAGTGATATCGGCTCCATCGTCGCTCCATCCTGCAATACCTCCATAATCACCATCACCTTGCTTAAAGTTAGCCATTTGATCTCCACGACTTTTTCTTTTACCTGAACGCGTATATTGTCCATCCCAAGGATATTTCTTTCTTCCTCGATACACATTATAATTACGCAGTCCAACTAATCCTAAGGCTGCATATTCCCATTCGGCTTCAGTAGGAAGTCTATATGAAGGTAATAGCAATCCATCTTTTCTTTGAACAAAAAGGTTGGTACTGTCCTTGCTTCTTTTAGCAAGAGACGCGGATCGCTTACCACCTCTTGTAATACTGTCATTACCACCATACGCTCGCGTTGGTGCATTTAAATATGTTTCTGTACTGAAGGTTTCTCCCGGTTTTACATCGTAACGTGCATTTCTGGCGGTTATTCCTTCTTCTTCTAAAACAAGTTCGTTAACCCGATCGGTTCTCCAGTTACTAAATTCTACGGCTTGAATCCAACTAACTCCAACAACAGGATAGTCGGCATAAGCAGGATGACGCAAGTAATTATTGGTCATAACTTCATTATAACCTAAACGGTTTCTCCATACAAGCGTATCGAGAAGAGCGCCTTCATAAATTCTTCTATAGTTTTCATCGCTTGGTGGGAAAACCCGCTTTAACCAGTCTAAGTACTCTAGGTACATTAGATTAGTTACTTCGGTTTCATCCATATAGAACGATTGAATGTGCTGTTGGTTGGGTGAATTATTCCAGTCGTGCATTGGATCATCTTGCACACGTCCCATTGTAAAGGTTCCGCCTTCAATAAAAACGAGTCCGGGTCCGGTTTCTTGCTCTTTTGCTTTAGGATTGTATTGAAATCCTCCTTCTTTAGAGTTCATCTTCCATCCGGTGGCACGTGAGCTGTCTTTATAGTCTCGGGACTTGTTACAACTAACGAAAAAAGAAGTCGCAACTAGTAGAATACATAGCTGTAATAATTGGGGTTTTCTTAAGTTCATACTTTTCAATTATGAAAAAATTGGGTTCGCAATATAGTAATTAACGATAAAACGACAATATTATTTTAAAATTAATGATTTGTCAGGTTTCCAAAAAAAACCCAACTAACCAAAAATACAAACGCGTAACATTATGAATTATTATATATGCTGCAAAGATTCACAAAATCTTTATAATAAAACCATACTAAGCTTATATTTGCAGCGTTATTTATATTGATGAAAAAAGCTATACTATTTTTAACCTTACTTATAGTTCCATTTCTGGGAATTTCGCAAACCAAAAGCATCAATTTAAATTGGGAGAACCCCAATACTTCTTCAAGAAATTCAGATAGACAAAAAGTAAAAAATTCCGAAACTGTTAATTCAGCCAAATCGGCGTCAAAAATTGATTTTCAAAGTATGACCTTCAGCGAGCAGTGGCTCGATAATGGATTTGCAGATAGAAGTTCGGCTACAATTTCTAATATTAAACTGGGTACACTTACTTCCGAAGAATTAGCAAAAATCAATAAGGATTTAATTCCTCCAGAGGTTAGCTATAGTGTAACAAGTAGTAAGGCTCGTGACAAAATATTTACATCTGTATCTATTTCTCCGGTGATTAAAACAAACGGCGTTTTTCAGAAAATAATTTCCTTTAGCTTATCCTACAAGAAAAAAATCACAGGGCGACAAGGGCAAGGGCGTATTCAAATTACTAATTCAGTTTTAGCCACGGGCGATTGGTATAAGTTTAAAGTTGAGAAAACCGGAATACACCGAATTACCAAAGATTTTTTGAATAATATTGGTTTTAACACAGACGGTATCAATGCCAGAAATATCAAGATTTATGGGCATGGTGGCAAGCCGTTACCGCTTCTAAGTCGATTAAATACCGAATTCGATATTCCCGAAAATGCTATTCAAGTGATTGGAGAAGAGGATGGGTCATTTGACAGTGGTGATTCTATTTTGTTCTATGCAATTAGCACTAAAGGTTATGATAAAGAAAATGATACAAATCTTAATCCATATAGTGATGAAGCGTATTACTATATAACGGCAAGTGGTGGTGCGGGTTTACGGGTGCAGGAAATGAATGAACCCACAGGCACTTCAATTGTTGATATTACAGAGTTCAATGATTATCAGTTTCATGAGGAGGATGAATACAGTCCTGCGAAAGTTGGTCGAAGATGGTACGGGAACAGGTTCGATATTGAGGATGAGCAATCTTTCGACTTTAATTTTCCCAATGTTGTGTCTGGTTCAACGATGAGAGTGGCTGTAAAAGTTGCTTCTTCTTCTGAAACTTCTACTTCTATGGCAATATCCATCAATGGAACAGCTATAAATCCTATCAACTTTTCTCAGTTAGGAGGGCAGACTTATGTCGATGCTGATGAATTTGTTGGAGATATCCCGGCTGCGGGTAACGATGTTAATGTAAGTCTGTCATATAATAATGGTGGAAATCCCTCGAGTATAGGTTACCTGGATTATATAGGTATCGAAGTATTAAGAGAACTAAAAGGAGCCGATTCGCAACTTGCTTTTCGTTTTAACCCAGCAGCAACGTTGTCTGGAATAGGAACATATCGTATATCCAACGCTTCTCAATTCACTCAAGTTTGGGATGTTACTAATACGGGATTTATAAGCGCGAAGCAAAACCCAGCCAATGAATCCACGATTGATATCAAAGCCAATATGGGAGAGCTGCGAAAATATGTTGCTATCAATCCGAATGATTATTACGCTCCTGTTCAGGCAGGTCAGTCGTTTGTGTCAAATCAAAATATTAAGGGTTCGATTTTAAAAGATGAATCAGGTAATTTTCAAGATGTAGATTATATAATCGTTACACCTCCGTTTTTAATTCAGCCTGCGTTACGACTGGCAAATCACCATAAAAACTTGAACGGCCTCAAAGTAAAGGTGGTTACAACCGATAAGATCTACCAGGAATTCAGTTCGGGTAAGCAAGATATCGGTGCCATCAGAAATATGATGCGATACGTTTACGAAAATGCTTCTTCTCCGGATAATAGAATAAAATATCTATGTCTGTTTGGTGATACCTCGGTTGATTATAAGAATAGATTACAAGGAAATAACAATACGGTTCCTTCCTTCCACACATTATTAAGTACAAATACGGTAAGTTCATTTGTTTCAGATGATTACTTCGGAAGTCTGGACCCCGATGAAGGTACTATTGGTGGTGATACTCTTGATGAATTCGGAAATGTAATTAACACCGATAGTGATTTGTTGGATATCGCTGTAGGCCGAATGGTGGTTGATGAAGTCGGGCTAGCAAATCAAATGGTCGATAAGGTAATTAACTATGCCGCTGCCGAATCTTACGGAAACTGGAGAAATAATTTCTTATTAATATCTGATGATCTTGATGATGATCAAAGGGTGCAATTCGATCTGGATAGATTAGGAGACCAAATTGGGAATCAGCGTCCTGAAGTAAATGTTAAGAAAATTCACAGTGATGCTTTTCAGCAAGAAACTTCTGCGGGTGGGAATCGATATCCGCAAGTGAATGAACTCATAGAAAATGATATTGAAGTGGGGGCACTTATTGTAAATTATTTTGGCCATGGGGGTGAAGATGGTTTGGCAGGAGAATTTATTTATACTAAAGAGATTGCTACCGGACTTCAAAATAGATTTCGTTATCCGTTAATAGTTACAGTAACCTGTGAGTTTACGAAATTTGATCTACCGACGAGGATTACGGCGGGAGAGCTCACCTATTGGAACCCGACAGGAGGTGCAATCGCACTTATTACAACTACCCGTTCGATATTTGTAAGTCTGGGGGTTGAATATAATGATGAATTGGCACCAGTACTATTTGGTTTTGGACAAAATGTACCCGTTCCTCCGGCGGAGGCCCTGCGCCTAGCTAAAAACAGTATTGGCATAACTAGGCCTCTTAGAAGAGTAGTGTTCTATATAGGAGATCCTGCAATGTCATTGGCTTTCCCAAAGAAAGAAGTGAAATTAACTACCCTGAATGGCGTGCCTATCGCACAAGCGACAGATACCTTAAAGGCATTGAGCAGAGTACGAATGGGAGGGGAAGTTGTAAATGAATCTGGAACTTTACTCTCTGGATATAATGGTATATTGGAAGCAAAAGTCTTCGATAAGCGAGTGCAAAGACAAACTTTAGGGAATGATGGTGTTCTAAGAAACGGACAACTGGACATTATGGATTTCACCACCTTAGGTGAAACTTTGTTTAATGGTCAGGCAACTGTTGCTAATGGGCAATTTGAATTTGAATTTGTTGTACCTAGGGATATTCAAATACCCGTAGGAAATGGTCGTGTTAGTTTATATAGCAACAAAGACAGTGATCTTGAAGATCAGGCCGGGTATAACCTTGATATAATGGTAGGGGGTCTTGATGAAAATGCACCTGAAGATAATAAAGGTCCGTTAATCAAGCTTTTTATGAATGATGAAAGCTTTGTTTCGGGAGGAATAACCAACGATTCTCCGATATTAATTGCAAAATTAGAAGATGAGAATGGAATAAATACAGCGAGTGGTATAGGTCATGACATGGTTGCAATATTAGATGGTGATGAATCCAATCCGTTTGTAATCAATGAATATTACCAAGCCGAAGTTGACGATTTTACAAAAGGTACTGCAACATATCCTTTCCGAGATTTGGAAGAAGGGTTACATACTTTAACGCTAAAAGCCTGGGATGTATACAATAATTCATCAACTGCAGAGATCCAATTTATTGTTGCAGGTAATGACGCGCTTGAAATAACACGAGTCTTGAATTATCCTAATCCTTTTGTGGATTATACCGAATTTTGGTTTAATCATAACAGACCTTTCGAACCTTTAGATGTACAAGTGCAAGTCTTTACCGTGACGGGAAAAGTTGTGTGGACGAAAAATCAAATTGTATCTACCGACGGATTTCTCTCCCGTGATATTGCCTGGGATGGAAGGGATGATTTTGGGGACCGAATAGGAAAAGGAGTCTATGTATATAAGATTACAGTTAAATCTACGTTAACCAATAAGCGAGTTGAAAAATTTGAAAAACTTGTTATCCTTTAAAAATTAAAATTATATTTGTCGAAAATTAAACCTCATGAAGAAATTCTTTTTACTTATACTCGTTACTTTCATTTCATTTAATGCTTTTGCGCAAGATCCGGATCCAAATAATACTGGCACACTTCAGGGAGTTATCACTACAGGAGTTCCGTTCATGCTTATAGCAGGAGATGCACGTGCAGCGGGGATGGGTGATATTGGTGTTGTGACCTCGGCTGATGCCTTTTCACAACAGTGGAATCCTGCAAAATATGCTTTTGCAATCTCTAAACAAGGTGTAGGGGTTACTTATACCCCCTATCTAAGTAAATTAGTAAATGATATATTTTTAGGGAATATCACCTATTACAATAGAATAAACGAAAGAAGTGCTGTTGGTGCGAGTTTCAGGTACTTTAGTGCGGGTGAAATCGAACTTAGAGAAACTGCAGAACAACAACCTTTAATTGTTAATCCTAATGAATTTCTTTTCGATGTATCTTACTCACTGCGATTAAGCGAGCGTTTTGCGATGGCAATTGCCGGTCGATATATTAATTCCAATCTACGTATTCCAGGAACTAATGGTGGTGACGCGAGTGCAGCAAGTTCTTTTGCAGTTGATGTAGCAGGTTACTATCAAAGTGAGGAAATTGCTTATGATGATTTTGACGGGCGATGGAGACTTGGTTTCAACATTTCTAATATTGGACCGAAAATAAAATATGATGATGCGGGTTCGGAAAATAGCCTCCCAACCAATCTTGCTTTAGGTGGTGGTTTTGATTTCATCCTTGATGAATACAATAAAGTAGGAGTTTCACTGGAAATCGATAAATTATTAGTCCCTACTCCAAGTGATTCTAACAATGATGGAGTAATTAACAGACAAGATGACTATTACAACGAAAGTTTTATTAGCGGAATGTTTTCATCTTTTACAGATGGAGATAATGAATTAAAAGAATATATATGGGCATTAGGTGCAGAATATTGGTATCAGGACTCGTTTGCATTCCGTGCAGGATATTTCAATGAATCTGAAGAAAGTGGCTCTAGAAAATTTCTTTCGCTAGGAGCAGGATTCAAATACACCGCCATTAAATTTGATGTTTCTTACTTGTTTTCAACATCCAAGGTTGTTAGTCCATTGGAGGGAAGTCTTCGTTTCGGACTTACATTTGCATTTGGGGACGAATACGACGAATACTAGAAATTTGAAAAAAATAACGATTGAAACGAATTTAGAGGTTTTTGAATCTATTTCAGAGCTTCCTTCAATCGCTCAAGAATTAATGAATAAGGCGCATGAAGCACGTGAAAACGCTTATGCGCCTTATTCACGTTTTAGAGTGGGCGCGGCGCTGAGATTAGAATCAGGAGTGATCGTTTTAGGCAACAATCAGGAAAATGCTGCATTTCCGTCTGGTTTATGTGCAGAGAGAGTTGCAGTTTTTCACGCCGGGGCTAATTATCCAAAAGAAACAATTAATTCTATTGCGATATCGGCTAGATCGCTCAATCACAAAGTAACTACTCCAATTCCCCCTTGTGGCGCCTGCAGGCAGTCACTTGCCGAATATGAAGTCAACCAGAAATCTCCAATGGCTGTCTATTTTATGGGAGAGACCGGCAAAGTAGTGAAGGCCAATTCGGTGAAAGATTTACTCCCACTTATTTTCGATAGTTCCTACCTATAACGTTTTCGTTTTTTTTTACGTCTAACAGGTTTTTTAGATGCAGAGAATATACTATTTTTGTTATTCGTGCAATATATTTGTTTCAAGTTAGGCAAGATTTAAATACTAAAAGATACTGCGCTTCGGGCGTAGAAAAGAATGAAAAAAATTACAAAGAAAACTTATTTAGATTGGTACGAAAATATGCTCTTCTGGCGCAAATTTGAAGATAAGCTTGCTCAGGTGTA
>CBDUGY010000109.1:0-10266 GCA_965367015.1 uncultured Ulvibacter sp. | reverse complement strand
AACTTTCCCGCTTTGAATATACGGGAAGCCCATGAAAGACCTGAAGCTATGGAAGAAGCGTCGGTAATGATGGTTGGGCTTTCCCCCGAAAGAATAATGCAGGGACTTGCGCAAATCCACAAACAGCAAAGGGGTGGTGAAAGAAGTTTCAGAAAGGTTGCCGATTATTCGATGCCGAATGTAAGTGAGAAGATGGTACGAATTATTTTGAGCTATACCGACTATATTAAAAGAGTTGTTTGGAGTGAGTAAAGGAACAATCCTATATCTAGGGGGTTTTGAACTTCCCGATAAAAATGCTGCGGCACAGCGTGTTATTTCAAATGGCAAATTGCTACGAGATTTAGGGTATAAAGTCGTGTTTTGTGGAATGAACAAAGAAGGTGTTAAAGCGCAGCTTGATACCCCCGAAAAACATTTTAACTTTGAGAGTTATGCACTTAAATACCCTTCAAATAATATTGAGTGGTTTAAATATATCATCGAATACAAATATTACCGGTCTATCATTGACAGACAGACCAATATGAAGGCCATTATCTGTTATAATTTACCATCGGGTTCCTTATTTCGACTTAAAAAATTTGGGAAGCGGAAGAACATTAAGATAATTTCAGATTGTACAGAGTGGTATGAGGCTCCAAAAGATGGGAGCTTTGCAAGTAGAAATATAAAAAGACTTGATATTTTTCTGCGTATGCGAAAATTACATTTTTCACTGGACGGAATAATATCAATTAGTGAACTACTACATCGATACTATGCTACAAACAATCAGAAAACAATAAAAGTACCTCCTCTAGTGGATATTAATGACTCAAAATGGGGCAATGAAATTACCATTACACAAAGACCCATTCAATTTGTGTATTCTGGTTCTCCATTTTCATTGACAAGTAAGGCAAGTGTTAAAGATCGTTTGGATCTGATAATTAGTGCAATGGCTGAAATGAAAAAAGCGCAAAAAATCTTTTACCTTCACATCGTAGGAATAGAATATGAAAACTTTATTGAAATATATCCCACATTAAAGGATGAATTATTACTATTGAAAGATTCTATAAGTTTTTACGGTCGGGTACCTCATTCGAGATCAATAGCATTATTAAAAAATAGTGATTTTTCTATTTTTATTCGCGATACAAATATTGTCACAAAGGCGGGTTTTCCAACGAAATTTGTTGAATCCATTAGCTGTGGAATCCCGGTGATTACTAATAATAGCAGTAATATTGAAGATTATCTCGAAGACGGTAAAAATGGATTCTGGGTAGCACAAAATGACAAAGACGGCATCGGCGCCTCTCTAGAGAAAGCCATTGCGTTGAGTCCTGAAGAAATTTACCAAATGAAAATGAATTGTAGGAGCTCACAGGTATTTGATTATCATAATTTTACAGAAGACTTTGAGTATTTATTACAATAAAATAAAGCATGAAAAACTTAATTTTAATATTTGGCATCATTGTATTATTCTTAAGTTGTGGTGATAAACAAAGAACTAAAGCAATTTCTACCGACATTATAAATCTGGGTGAGTATAAAAGCAGTGAACAACCCAAATTTAAGCATATTCAGCCCAACCAGGAAGATGTAGAGAATTTGATTAAAGTCGAGAATTTCTTACCGAATGGATATTCACGTAACGGAGACATCGACTATACGGAAGTGGTTCAGAAAGTATTAGATGAACACCGTAATGTTGAATTTCCTGATTTTCCCATTTTGGTGACTGATAAAGGTCTGAATATAAAGAGCAACTCTAAATTAATATTTCAGGAGAATTCGCTTATTAAGTTAAAATCTTCTGATAAGATATGGTATGCGATATTAAATATTGAAAATGTCGAGAATGTATCGATTTACTCACCTAAGATTGAAGGAGACAGATACAGACGATTGAATCCTGAAAGTGAAGAAGGTAATTGGGGAATGGGTTTAGTAATTAAATCGTCGAAAGACATTAATATTTACAATCCAACCATAAGCAAGTGCTGGGGTGATGGAATCTATTTAGGTAGAGGCAACGTGTCTGTTCCTAATGAGGATGTGCTGATTTATCAAGCCTTATTAGATGATAACCGAAGAAATGGGATGAGCATCATTTGTGGAAGAAATCTCAGTATAATAGAGCCTGTAGTTTCAAATACCAGAGGTAAACCACCGGAAAGCGGAATTGATGTAGAACCTAATGGACCTGAGGATATAATAGAAAATCTTACAATAAAAAATCCCTATACATTTAATAATGGAAATATTGGGATTGTGCTATCGCTTAGTCAGTTGGTTAGCTCTAAGCGACAACAGGTGGATATCACAATACTAAATCATATAGATGAATTTTCAGAACACGGGTTTATGATCGCGAGTTTCAGATCTGAAAAAAAGCCTACTGATGTCAGACTCGATGGGAGTATTGTGGTCAAGAATCCTAAATGGAAGTTTAATAAATACCCATATACAATTGGTATTACGAGAAATTTATGCCCGCCTATTGAAATTATCGGCGCTGAAGTATTTAGTGACGAAAATAATCCTGACTTAATAAATGAAAAAGCGCAATTGAACATGAAAAGCGATCACAATGTGGTCATTTTTAGGTCAAAGAAGTGAATGCATTGATATTATTGTAACTATAATTTATGCCCAAAGAAAAGCTTATAAGAATCACTACAGTACCTCTTTCGTTAGAAAAGCTACTTGAGGGACAATTGGGTTTCATGTCCAATGTTTATGATGTAACGGCTATATCCTCAGATAAAAGTCGATTAGAAGTGTATGGAGAGGCTGAAGGAGTAAGGACGCATCATTTGGAGTTAACCCGAAAAATTACCCCAATAACCGATGTCCGGGCGGTGTATAAATTGTATAGATTTCTTCAAAAGGAACAACCACTCATTGTGCATTCACATACCCCAAAAGCTGGCATTGTAGGGATGATGGCAGCATATTTTGCCGGGGTTCCAATCCGTTTGCATACCGTCGCGGGTTTACCATTAATGGAAGCAAAAGGTTTAAAACGTGTTATACTGAATTCTGTAGAAAAGCTTACTTATCGATTTGCAACAAAAGTTTACCCTAATTCAAAAGGTTTGTATGATTTTATTGTTTCAGAAAAATTTACAGAGCCTTCAAAATTGAAAATTATCGGGAAAGGAAGTTCTAATGGTATTGATACAGCTTATTTTAATCCCGAATTATTTTCCGAAGAAGATAACCAGAAGCTTCGGGAAGAACTTAATATAGATCCCAATAATTTCGTTTATATTTTTGTCGGTCGAATTGTGAAAGACAAAGGCATTAATGAATTAGTTGTCGCTTTCGAAAAGCTTTTGAAACAGAAATCAAAAGTAACGCTCTTATTGTTAGGTTCCTATGAACTTGACTTAGATCCATTAGCGCCGGAAACTATGGAAATCATAAATAGCACAGACGCAATAATTTCACTTGGATTCAAGGAGGATGTGAGACCGTATATGAGTTGTAGTAATGCGCTAGTTTTTCCTAGTTACCGCGAAGGCTTTCCAAATGTCGTAATGCAGGCAGGGGCTATGGGTCTACCTGCGATTGTTTCAAATATAAACGGTTGTAATGAAATAGTTACTGACGGTATTAATGGTCTAATAATCCCAACTAAGAACGAAGAGTTATTATTTGTGGCAATGAAGAAACTTGCGGAAAATCAGCAATTATATAAGAATTTGAAACAAAATTGCAGAAATACAATAACGTCAAATTACGAACGTAAAGAGGTTTGGGAGTTTTTATTGACGGAATATCAACAATTGGAAGCCAAGCTTTAATATCTTTACGCAGTGTATAAAAATGGCATTAAAATATTCTTAGACTTCATTGTGGCACTCTTTGTATTTGTAACAATTTTCCCAATATTTTTATTGGTAACCATATTCTTAGCCATATCTAATGATGGTAATCCTTTTTTTTATCAGAAACGTCCCGGAAAAAACGGAAAGATTTTTACTATTATTAAATTTAGAACGATGACTGATAAGAGAGATTCAAATGATGTTCTATTACCGGATAATCAGCGTTTAACGCCAGTTGGTAAATTTGTTAGGTCTACATCTTTAGATGAAATCCCCCAATTAATGAATGTCATAAAAGGAGATATGAGTTTTGTAGGCCCAAGGCCTTTATTACCTGAATATCTACCTCTTTATAATGACTTTCAGAAGCAACGCCATGAAGTGAAACCCGGTATAACTGGTTGGGCTCAGGTCAAGGGGCGAAACAACATTAGCTGGCAGAAAAAATTTGAATTGGATGTATGGTATGTAAAAAATCAATCTTTTGTTTTAGACTTAAAAATACTTTTAACAACAGTAAAAAAAGTGCTTTTTAAAGAAGATATAAATACAGAAGGTCAGGCAACCACAACGACATTTAATGGTAATTAATATGAAAAGAATTACTTTATACGGAGGGGGTGGACATTGTTTCGCTGTCGCAGCTCTTATCAAACATTTGGGAGAATACATTCCTGAAATTATATATGACGACGCGCCCAAAAATGGACATATTTTAGGAATTCCTCTTAAGCAATATAAGAATGAAGATCTCGCCACTAAAGCACTTTGCATTACCGTAGGGAATAATGCTGTCAGGAAGAAAATATCAGAAAAAACGACTGCTGTATTTCCTACATTTGCCCACCCTTCGGCAGTCATCTATCCATCTTCGACAATAGGTCTAGGTACTGTAATTTTGCCAAACTCGGTAATAGATGCAGATGTAACTGTGGGTGATTTTTGTATTATTAATAATAATGCAACAATATCGCATAATGTACATCTTGGTAACTATGTCCACATTGCGATACAGGCAGCTATAGCAGGGGGTGTTATCATAGGAGAAGGTGCGCTGATTGGGGCAGGAGCTGTAGTCCTACCAGATATAAAAATAGGAAATTGGGCAACGATTGGCGCAGGTGCAGTCGTTACCAAAGATGTGCCCGATGGTTCGGTGGTCTATGGAAATCCGGGTAAAATTATTAGAACAAACAAAATATGAATTCGAAAATATACTTATCCTCACCTCATATGGGAGGAACGGAACAATCGTATGTAAATGAAGCATTCAAGACCAATTGGATAGCTCCTTTAGGGCCTAATGTGGATGCTTTCGAAATATCACTTCAAAATTATCTGAAAGAAGATAGCCATGTAGCATTACTCAGTTCTGGTACAGCGGCGATCCATTTGGCTTTAATTATGTTAGGTGTGGAAAGGGGAGATGAGGTATTATGTCAGAGTATTACTTTTTCAGCATCAGCAAATCCCATAGTTTATCAGGGAGCGATCCCGGTTTTTATTGATAGCGAACCAACTACATGGAATATGTGCCCGAATCATCTGGAGGAGGCAATCAAAGATAGAATTTCGAAAGGAAAGAAACCTAAGGCAATCATCGCGGTCCACTTATATGGAATGCCATATATGATCGATGAGATCAATGCAATATCCAAAAAATATGAAATTCCTGTTATAGAAGATAGCGCCGAAGCCTTAGGAAGTACTTATAAAGGTAGGAAGTGTGGTACATTTGGAGAACTTTCTATCCTATCATTTAACGGAAATAAAATAATAACTACTTCAAGTGGAGGAGCATTAGTCTCACGGAATAAAGTTTATAAAGAAAAAGCAATTTTTTTAGCTACACAAGCAAGGGATGATGCTCCGCATTATGAACATTCACATATTGGGTATAATTATAGATTGAGTAACGTAACTGCAGGAATAGGTCGCGGTCAGATGGAAGTTTTGGACAAACATATTGGGTTTCGTCGGGATATGAATGTTTTTTACAAAGAGATTTTTGAGGCTGTGGAAGGCATAGAGGTATTTACTGAACCTTCTAAGGAAATATTCTCTAATCATTGGTTATCTTGTATAACTGTTGGGACAAATTCAAAAAAGTTAACAAGGGAAAAAATCAGGCTCTCATTAGCCGAAGACAATATAGAGTCACGACCACTTTGGAAGCCAATGCATATGCAGCCAGTCTTTCAAAATGCACCTTATTATGGTTCAAACGTAGCAGAAACCTTATTCGAGACCGGTTTGTGCCTGCCTTCAGGGTCAAATTTAATAGAGGAAGACAGGAACAGGATTTATAATGTACTGAAGAAATTGGTTTAGATATTGATTATATTTGCAAGCCTCCAAAAGCAATTGGTGAAATTAAAACAAAAAATATTAGACAAATTTTATAAAGGTGATAATCGCTTGAATCTATTAGATCAGCGATACCTCCCTAGATGGATCGTAATTTTAATCGATATAATTCTTTGTTGTATTTCTTTTTTATTGGTTTATCTCATTCTTTCAGGAACTCCAATTACATTTGGTAATTATATAAGTGTCGTTGAACAAGGCAGTATAATTCTTGCTGTTAATCTGGCCTTCTTTTATATTTTTAAGACATTCTCCGGTATAATTCGTCATTCTACATTTATAGATATATTAAAATTGGCGTTCGCTTCTTTTGCAACAGCAGGGTCAATTTTGATCTTTAATATCATTTTTACTGTAGCAACCGGCAATAAGATCTTTTTGACTACTTCGGTAGTACTGTACATGCTTATTTCGTTTGCAATAATGTTGCTTTTTAGAATTACAGTAAAAGAAACATATCAATATATAAAGGACTTCGGAGCTGGTATTTCCAGGAAAAGAGTTGCAATTGCAGGAGTAGATGATCACACCATATCACTTGCAAAAGCTTTAACAACCGAATCTAATTTACCCTTCAAGTTGGTCGGGTTTCTCACAGAAAGTTTTATTTCAAAAAGATATAAGATTCTTGGCAAGCCGGTAATTCCTGTTAAAGATGATTTTGTTGATGTTATAAGAAACATGAATATTGAAGGGATACTTATAATGAGCGAATCATTAACCTCTAAAGAAAAGAACAAAATAGTTGAACAGTGCCTGGCAATCAATGTAAAAATTTATAACGTTCCGCTTTTAGAACAATGGAACAAGAAGGAAGATATTAAAAATCAGATAAAACCCATTCAGATAGAGGATTTGTTAGAAAGGGATCAAATTTCTATTGAAAGTGAAACAATCAAAAAAAGTATAGATGGTAAAACTGTGCTTGTAACAGGAGGCGCGGGTTCAATTGGGAGTGAAATTGTTCGGCAAGTAGCCGAATTTAATCCCGAACTTGTTGTAATTCTGGATCAGGCAGAATCTGCATTACATGAATTAGAACTTTTCTTATTACAAAACTATCCGAATCTGAGATTTATCACGGAACTTGCCAATATCAGCAACATGTATCGTTTAGAGATGCTTTTTGCGAAATACAAGTTCAATGTAGTCTATCATGCCGCTGCGTATAAACATGTACCGATAATTGAACGAAATCCACATGAGGCAATATATGTCAATATTTTAGGAACAGTCAACCTTTCTGTTTTATCTGTGGACCATAAGGTGGATAAGTTTGTAATGGTTTCAACAGATAAAGCGGTTAATCCAACCAATGTGATGGGCGCCTCTAAAAGAGCTGCCGAAATGTATGTACAGGCGCTTCAGAATGATAACAATCTCCACACTCGCTTTATTACCACCAGATTTGGAAATGTGTTGGGTTCTAGTGGATCAGTTATTCCACATTTCAGAAAACAGATAGCTCAAGGTGGCCCAGTTACTGTCACCCATAAAGACATAATTAGGTACTTTATGACAATTCCGGAAGCATGTCAATTGGTGCTTCAGGCAGGAACAATGGGTCAAGGAGGTGAAATTTTCGTATTCGATATGGGTAAGCCTGTAAAGATCCTGAAAATGGCAGAACGCATGATACGTCTCTCCGGTTTAGAACCCTATGAAGATATCGATATAAAAATCACCGGATTACGTCCTGGCGAGAAATTATATGAGGAATTATTGAATGATACTTCTACATCGTTGCCTACTCACCATTCAAAGATTATGATATCAAAGGTTCCCTGTGGAAGTTTCGACGAGATTAATAAAAAAATAAAAGTTCTTATAAAAACAGCAACGCGTCACAAAGACAATGAGGTAGTGAAACTTCTAAAAGAACTAGTTCCCGAATTTATAAGTGAGAATTCTGAATTTGAAAGTTTAGATAAAAGTGGCATCTTAAAAAAGGAATAAGCTGTCTGATGTTATTGTCGATCTGTTAAGCAAAGCTAGAATTGAAATCTTTATATGAAAAGAATAATCTTTATTTTATTAAGCTTTGTGTGTGTTGAAATACAGCTATATTCTCAAGAAATAGCACCCATTAATTCCGAAAGTACTCCTGCGAAAAAACTGATGGATATTGGTTTTAATTTTGACTTTCTCGAAGTTACAGGTAACGGATATGTATCTAATAATAATACATTACCATTTTGGATGCATAATAATACATATGGAAGAATAAATTCTAATACAAATGTAATGGGATTAGCGAGAGCCGGCATATCGTATAATCTTACCGAAGAGAGTTATTTTATGTTAGGAGGCGGAATTGTTGCGGCAGATGACGCCAGAGATAAAGTTCATCGCGATGAATTATATGTATCCTTCGTAAATTCTTGGCTTAACATAGTTGTGGGGAGTAAGACTCAGTTTAAAAAATATCAAGATCTTTCTACTGTATCTCAAAATTTTATTTTGGCAGGGAATTCACGAGCACTACCCGGTTTACTGATAGCAGCTTCTGAACCGTTGAAATTGTCTGAATCTTTTGAAATCGATTGGGGGATAGGACATTATATGTTGAATGATGATCGTATTATCAAGGACACCAGAGTACATTATAAAAAGCTTGCTTTAGTTTTCAATTTAGATAATAAAAGTAGTTTTAAATTCGGTGTAGAACACTATGCCCAATGGGCGGGTACCTCTTCTCAGACCGGGGACCTTCCGAATGATTTTGATGCTTTTGTTAAGGTGTTTTTTGCCAAGCGTGCGAGCGAAGACAGTCCTCTAGGGGAAGCACTCAATAGTCTTGGAAATCACTTGGGAATTTATAACTTCGAATATAATTTTCAACCTTCTGCCGGTATCTTTTCGTTTGATCATCAACATCCGTTTGAAGATGGATCAGGGACAGCATTAAAGAATTTTCCTGACGGAATCTGGGGATTTTATTTCGGACCGAATACCAGAGATTATGATAGTTTTATCACGGGTGTTTTGTTAGAATATATCCAAACTACTGATCAGAGCAATAGCTCAAATTCCGGAAGCTCCAGAGATAATTATTTCAGTAATACGATTTATGGTTCGTGGACATATCATAATGATGTGATAGGCCTTCCATTTATAACTACCCAAGGAGAATTCGCTGCCATTCAATATAATCGCACACGAGGTTTTCATTTTGGAATAGCAGCAAAACATAAGAATTGGGAATATAAGATTAAAACGAGTCTGGTTGAGAATTTAGGTTCTTTTGTTGATCCTATAGAGCCTGTTGAGAAAGCAGTTTATTCATATTTTACAACTACATATAACTCGAAAACTCTCAGCGGAGCGTTTACCCTGGCTTTAGGTTACGACTATAGTAATAGAATTGATGATACATATGGTGCGGGTCTCTCTTATAAGTATAATTTTTAGAATTGATAAGGAAAAGAATAAGCCATATTTGAATTGGAATCCCCGAACACTACCTAGAGAGAATTTTTATAATATTCTAGCGTTTGCAAATGCTTGAAGAATATGAAGGTACGGGAATAGATTTCGCCCACGCCAAAAAAAATAGTAAGTTACGGAGTTAAAACTTGAGTAAACTCCGAAAAAGTAACCGGAACTATACACTACGCTACAATTTCCGTATAATCACTTTCAATTACTCTGCCCTTATTTTCAGCAATTCGCTAACTTATCCTATAGTGTTTCTAATGAAAACTATAATTATTTGTTAAATGATTCCCATATATTGTTTAATATTTATTTATAAAGATTAAACAATATGTACTTTTATAAAAATATTAAATCATGAGAACATTTGTATTAATAGGTGGGAGTAAAGGAATAGGAAAAGCCCTTCTGGAACTTTTAGTAGCTAATAATAAAATTATAAACATTAGTAGAACTAAACCAGCTCAGGAACATCCTAATTTAACTCATTATAATTGTGATGTCTTAAAAGACGACTTACCAAATATCGAAAAGGCAGACTCGCTGGTATTCTGTCCCGGGCGTATTAATTTAAATCCATTTGGGAGACTTGATCTCGATGTTTTTCGTACAGACTTTGAGATTAAGGTGTTGGTGG
>CBDUGY010000108.1:0-10278 GCA_965367015.1 uncultured Ulvibacter sp. | reverse complement strand
ATTAGCGTAGACTGTATCGATTATCATCAACCTAATTCGGCTGCCCGCAGAAAAGCTTACAATGCAGATATAACTTATGGAACCAACAACGAATTTGGTTTCGATTACTTGCGTGATAATATGGCTCATGCACCAGAAGATTTGGTGCAACGTCCGCATCATTATGCAATTGTTGATGAGGTAGATAGTGTATTGATAGATGATGCCCGTACCCCATTAATCATTTCGGGGCCGGTACCTCAAGGTGACCGTCACGAGTTCAACGAATTAAAGCCAAAGATAGCCGATATCGTTGCTGTTCAGAAGAAATACTTAACAAGTGTACTCGCCGATGCAAAAAAATTAATTAGTGAAGGTGATACTAAAGAAGGTGGTTTCCAATTATTACGAGTATATCGCGGGATCCCTAAGAACAAGGCATTGATCAAGTTTCTTTCTGAAGAAGGCGTTAGACAAATTCTTCAGAAGACAGAGAATCAATATATGGCAGATAACAACCGTGAAATGCCGAAGGTTGATGCTGAGCTTTATTATGTAATCGACGAAAAGAATAATCAGATAGAACTTTCAGACAAAGGGATAAATTATATTTCGGGTGAAAACGATCCCGATTTCTTTGTAATGCCAGAAATTGGAACTGAAATCGCTAAAATTGAAGCCAAAGGCCTTTCTTCCGAAGAAGAAGCAAATCTTAAAGAAGAATTATTTAGAGATTTTGGAGTTAAGAGTGAGCGAATTCACACATTGAACCAATTGCTAAAGGCATATTCATTGTTTGAAAAAGATCAGCAATATGTTGTCATGGACAACAAAGTGATGATCGTAGATGAGCAGACCGGACGTATTATGGACGGGCGACGTTATAGCGACGGATTACACCAGGCGATCGAGGCCAAGGAAAATGTAAAGATTGAAGCGGCGACACAAACCTTTGCGACCGTTACTCTTCAGAATTACTTTAGAATGTACAACAAGCTGGCCGGGATGACAGGTACGGCGGTGACTGAGGCAGGAGAACTTTGGGAGATCTATAAATTAGATGTGGTTGAAATTCCAACCAACAGACCTATTGCTCGTGACGACAGAGATGATAAAATTTATAAAACCAAGCGTGAAAAGTACAATGCGGTTATCGATGAGGTAGTAGAACTATCGAATGCAGGGCGTCCGGTTTTAATCGGTACAACTTCAGTAGAGATTTCTGAATTACTTAGCCGAATGTTGAGTATTAGAAACATTCAGCACAATGTCCTGAATGCGAAAATGCACAAAAAGGAGGCAGATATTGTTGCTGAAGCAGGAAATGCAGGAATTGTGACTATTGCAACGAACATGGCAGGTCGTGGTACCGATATTAAGTTAAGTGAAGCTGTAAAGAAGGCAGGAGGATTAGCGATTGTTGGTACAGAACGACATGATTCACGTCGTGTGGATAGACAGCTACGAGGACGTTCAGGGCGTCAGGGAGATCCGGGAAGTTCACAATTTTATGTTTCTTTAGAGGACAATTTGATGCGTCTCTTCGGAAGCGAACGAATCGCAAAAATGATGGACCGTATGGGCTTGAAGGAAGGCGAAGTGATCCAACATTCGATGATTTCGAAATCTATTGAGCGCGCACAGAAAAAGGTGGAGGAGAATAACTTTGGAATACGGAAGCGACTATTGGAATATGATGATGTAATGAACGCGCAACGAGAAGTTGTTTACAAACGTCGACATCATGCATTGTTTGGGGAACGATTACGGGTTGATATTGCCAATATGATATTTGATACTTCGGAAATAATCGCAGACACCAATAAAATGGCGCAGGATTATAAGAATTTCGAATTCGAATTGATTCGTTATTTCTCGATGAGCTCGCCAATTTCTGAAGCAGAATTCGAACGAATGGATGCACAGGAGATCGCAGGAAAGATTTATAAAGCCGCCTACGTTCATTATCAGGATAAAATGGCTCGGAGTGCAGAGATCGCATTTCCTGTGATCAAGAATGTATACGAAACACAAAAAGAAAAATACAAGAGGATCTTAGTTCCATTTACCGACGGACTTAAAACATTAAATGTTGCTACCGATCTTGAAAAAGCTTACGAAACACAAGGGAAACAACTTATTACTGATTTCGAAAAGAATATCACTTTAGCCATAATAGACGATGCATGGAAAACCCACCTTCGGAAGATGGACGAGTTGAAACAATCGGTACAATTAGCGGTTCATGAGCAAAAAGATCCTTTACTGATTTATAAGTTTGAAGCCTTCGAGTTGTTTAAAACCATGATCGAAAAGGTGAATAAGGATGTACTTTCATTCTTATTTAAGGGAGAATTACCTCAGGAGAATCAGCAGCAGATTCAAGAAGCGCGTTCGGTGAGACCGAAAGAAAAGCTAAAAGAACAGAAGGACGAAATTCCGAATATGGATGAACGCGCTGCCGAATCCCGTGCAGCCGGTCAGACGCAATCACAACATCGACAGGTGACCGAAACAATTGTTCGTGAGCAACCCAAGATTGGCAGGAATGATAAGGTTACTATTAAGCACGTGATGAGTGGTGAAAGTAAAGTCTTAAAGTACAAGCAGGCTATTCCGTTATTGAATAAAGGTGAATGGGTGCTAACTGAGCAATAATTAAAAATTATTAGATTAAAAGATTGCCCTCAAAGTCGTGAAACTTTGAGGGCAATTATTTTAAAATTTGCATTCCGGATTTTTATTATCTTCGGAAAGAATCAAAACACTGAAAATTGAAGAACTTTAAGATTGAAATCAAATGGGCCATTATCTTTACCATTGTTATGTTGGTATGGATGCTCCTCGAAAAGACATTGGGCTGGCATGATGAACAGATAGCCGATCATTTTTGGTTAACATTATTGTTTTTACCATTCGCGATACTTATGTATATCCTAGTCATGCGAGAAAAACGAAGAAGGTTTTTCGGAGGGAAACTTACCTGGCGGCAAGGATTTCTTACAGGATTAAAAATGGCAGTCTTTGTAGCACTTCTCTCTCCATTGGCGCAGTTTGTTACGCATAATTATATTACACCCGAGTATTTTAACAACGTGATAGAATATTCGATTACGAATGAATTGATGACTCTTGAAAAAGCAAACGATTATTTTAATATTAATAGTTATATGTTACAATCGGCTATTGGTGCCTTGGGTGGCGGAGCGGTTACTTCTGCCCTGGTCGCTATTTTTATGCGCCGAAGTTAATATTGCTTCATAAGTATTCTTTTTAGAAAAGGAATTTCTAATAAAAACAGGGCTAAAAAGCCTAAGGCGTAACTTGTAATCTTAGAAATTTGCACGGTGGGTAACGTGAAATTGAAATTAAGTCTATCGGAGAGATTCCATTGCCCTAACAAATCAGTACTCGCAAGTGGGTATACATATATTCCTATGGTGAGTGCCATCACCGTAATAGCTAAGAACCACCAAATATTCTTGGAAATTAAAGGTTGATAACTATTCGCTGCATTGGTAGCGATTTTGTGCATCACCATGTTTTTAAAATCCATTGAAGGCTTATTCAAACCTGCATCTTTAATTAGGCTTCGGGTGAAATAATCTTCTTTCTTAAATTGCTCGTCCATTTGTATTTGATATTTCCGGCAGTATTGAATGTTTCAGTAAAGAAAACAGTTTTTTTCTGCTTCGGTATAATTTTATTTTAATATTATCTTCTGAAAGCTCGGTGATTGCAGCAATTTCTTTAACCGATTGCTCGTCAAAATAATAAAGTGTGACAATCGCTGCTTCCTGTTCTGGTAGTTTCAGAATACAATCTTGAATTGTCTTAGAACGTTCTGCACTTTCCAAACTTTGAAGCGCATTCTCATTAAATACTGAATCTCCTTCAGTAATATCCTCAATGAGCTCTGAAGCTCTATACTTTTTGTTCTTACGAATCGAATCCAGGGCTTTTCGGTAGGCAATACTATACAACCAACTCGAAAATTTGGCTTCTCCTCTGAAACTAGATAGAGATTCGAATGCCTTTACAAACGAGTCTTGAGCTACTTCCTCTGCTTCCTCTCTCACTTTAACCATCCTGTAAACTATTGTAAATACAAAATCCTGATAACGTTCCACCAATGTTCCAAAGGCTTGTGTTTCGCCTTGTAAGGTCCTTTCAATGCAATGCTGGTCAGTGATTGTGTTCATTTTTTTATTAGACGCATTAAAAGCTAATACGGTTACATAAATGTAGAGAAAAAGATGGGAGGAGCTGTTCGATGTAAGGAGTAACAACTTAAAATAAAAAACTTGTAACCAAATTCTAAAACGCTTCGTCTTACTATCAAACAAGTTCATTAATCAATTAAAAAACAGCATTATGGAAGTACTAATATTTGGCATCATCTTCGGCGTTATTTTTGGAATATTTTATTTATTCATTTCCGCAAGAAACCGGGAAAGACTCGCTCTAATTGAAAAGGGAGCCGATGCGTCTATTTTTTATGGAAAGGATAGAAAAATAACACCTGTATGGAAAGTAATTATAATTAATCTGGCCCTACTCCTAATGGGTATTGGAGCCGGAATCTTTATAGCTTCTATACTTCATTATAACTTAGGTGTTGTAGAAGATGTTGCTTTTCCGGGGACTATTCTTTTAATGGCAGGTATCGGGCTGTTATCTGGGTTTTATTTTACCAAAAAATTAAACGAAGACGCTTAACAAAGTAATCCCAATATCAATGAAGTCATTTTAAAGTATCACTATTTTAAAATGACTTTTCTTATTTCAAAAGTTATGAAAAAAAAATATCTTCTGTTTCTTCTTGAATGGGCATTGCGAATAAACGTATTTATAAAATTGATAATTTATGGCACTGGAAAAATATTAGGAGGGCAGTTTTACTTAAAAGACAGTATTCCAATAGAGATAGGTGCCATACCTTTAAATGAGACCGGAAGCTATAATCTGGCCTGGACATTCTTTGGCCATTCGAAAGGGTACATGCTATTTATTGGCATTTCTCAGATAATGGGAGCCTTTTTGTTTTTATTTAACCGAACCAAATTAATTGGCGCCTCAATACTCATTCCAATATTATTAAATATTATTGTGGTTGATTACTTTTATGGAGTAGCATATGGAGCCATGTTCAGCGCATGTTTTTATTTAGCAAGTGTGCTTTTTGTGGTTTTCTTACATCGACAAAATGTGACTAAGGCAATTAGGAATTTGCTGATGAACTCCGGAATAAAATTTAAAGGGAAGAAATTAATCCTAACCACTGCTTTTGTTGCTGTGCTATTCGGATTAGTATTTTTTTTAGAACTCTTTTTTATTGGGGTATTTGGCTATGAAGATCGGTAATCTTTATTGTAATTTCACATTGCTGTAACTGGCATTGATTCGAAGTGACTTCGAACTCTTAGATTTGAAAAAACCATTAAGCACCACTCTACCTCCATTTATATTTTTATCGATCTCAAGCGAAGCCGGAGCGCTAAACGGAGATTTCTTTCCGTTGAAGTAGAAAGTAAATGCAGTATTCGGAAGATGAATAGTGGCGTCTGTATTCTCTAATGATACATCAATAGTTTTAAAATTATTGGAAACATCATTGATAAATAAATTTCCGAAGGAACCAGAGAGTAACGCATTTTCCTGCACAGTATTTATTTTCACATTGCAGGAATTCGCCTCCAAATTGATATTTTTAACTGTATTGATCTTACAATCTTCCACGTAGTTAACTTTTAATTTGCCATTTATCCATTCATTTATTGACACCGGAGCGTATGAAGCATTGATGAGGGTTTCACCCCCATCAATACTATTTGCAACAAATGATGAATAATTGAAGTTTGCCCTAATATTATAGGCGTCGGCCATCTTAACTTCTCCATGACGCACATTAATATCTGTCTTTACACCTTTAGGCATACGAATGATCAATTTTTTCCTAGCCTTTGGAAACAGGCTATTGTTCTTTTTTGATCCCTGAATAATAATACTTTTATTGCCGTTCTCATCGGTGCGTACTTCTTTTTTGTAATCTCCGTCATAATCGTCGAATTGCTCTGCCCACTTCTCTATATCTCTTCCCAAGTTCTCACCCCAGGCTTCCATTTCCTTTCCGAAATTTTCGCCCCAAGCTTCCATTTTTTCACCAAACTCTTCTCCCCATTTCTCCATTTTACGTTCAAATTCAGGGCCAAATTTCTGATCAAATTCTCTTCCGAAGTTATCACCCCAGTCTTCCATTACTCGTTCAATATTATTAGACCATTTATCTACATCTGCCAACCATCTATCAACTTCCTGCACAGTTGCATTCGAATTGTATTTTTTATTTAACTTATCGACGTAAGCCTTCTTATTCTTCTTGTATTCGCCAGTATCGAAAGTCATAGATTTTCCATTAGCAACATCATAATGACGGTATTCACTTCCAGACTGTAAATTAGGTCTTGAACCATTAAAGGGCCAAATTGGCATTTTTTCAAGGCGAGGCACATCTGGTATTACAACATCCCAATTCATATTCCCTAATTCGTCTAAAAGAGGCATATTTTTGAGAGATTCCAGTCCTTCCAGATGCTTTAATGACTCCAGCGACTTCAAACTACCTGCTGTTTCTGAATCATTCCATAGACTTCCTTTATTTGAAGTGATAACCACCTTTTTACTATTTCCTAAAATATCAAGGTTCCAGTTTTTAAAGATCTCTTTCTTTTCTTTTTCTGAAAGTCCATCACCCTCGATATAGGCTTCTACCTCGACACGATCTTTGCTCCATGTCTCGAAAATTACGTCGGTGTGTGATGTATTTACTGAAACTAATACGTCACTACCCACATTAAAACTTTCCTTATGACGATCCTGTGCCACCAAAATTGGAGCAATTAGAAATATCACTATGGCAGTGATCTTATGACTGAATACTACTAAATTGTTCATCTTCTAAATTTTTAAGTTCTTTTAATTTGTTTTTAAGTTTGAACAGCAAATCCAAACGTATTTTCAAATTATCAATCAAAGCAGTGATGGTTGCTTCTGTAGGTCCTACTTCGTTTAATTCTGTACTTAAGCGTGTATACTCGGTATTTAACTCATTCAATCGAAGCATATAGCCATCGATTACTTCTTTATTCTCGTCGTTAATAGGCAACGAAGCCAGCTGCACATTGATTCCGGTTAGGTAAAAATCTTCGACCTTTTTCAGATCGGGAGAAATATCACCTAAGGTTATTTGCGCGAGCCGGGTTTTATTTTCGTTGGTATCATCTGTCGCTTCAACAATTGTGTTCGAAGTTGTATTCGTTAATTGTTGATATCCGAAAAACCCAACACTAAAAACTACCACTACCATGGCAGCGATCTTGAGCCATAAGAAGGATTGATTCTTCTTTTGATTGAAGGCGCTATCTAATCGCTCTTGAAAGCGCAGTTCGTGTCCCTCCCGGAGACGCGGCTCTTGAGGGCAATGATCTTTCATCAATTTTCTAATATCCTGTGCCATATCGCAAGTGTTTAAGTGTTTCTTTTAATTTTAATTTTCCTCTATGCAAGTTTGTTCTCGATGCATTTTCAGAAATAGATAATATTTCTGAAATTTCTTCGTGATCATAGCCTTCCATTAAATACAGCTTAACCACAACTCTATAATTTTCGGGTAAAGCTTCTATAGCCTGGCATATCTCTGCGGCCGTTACATCATCGGCTACTTCCCACTCCTTCTGATCATCGTCAGCAATGTGCAAAACCTCCTCATTTAGACTAAGCTGATCAAGCTTTCGCGCTTTGATTTGATCAAGGCAATTATTAACGACAATTCTCTTTAACCAGGCTCCAAAGGTGACATCACCTTTAAACTGATTTATTTTTTGAAACGCTTTAATAAACGCCTCTTGCATTGCATCTTCTGCTGCCGCAGTGTCTTTCAAGTATCGCTGAGCCACAATAAACATCCCATCGCAATATTGCTTGTAAAGGGCCATTTGCGCTTTGGGATTATTAGCCCGGCATTGTTCAACGAGTAATGAATTAGACAATTTTGATGGTGTTTTTGGTTGCTGTTCGGTTAAAAGACGACACAATTATCACAATGTTTCAAAATCTTAACTTTTTTTAACTTAAAGAAAATATAATTTTGATTGACTTGCTAACGATTTATCCTACATTTACTTGAATCTAAATAATATGAAACAAAAATACCTTGATTTTGACAAGTTAAACCGCCTATTGGTAACAATGTTTGGCGCAGAGAAGTTATATTATAATGCTGCACAAGACGCTCAAACTACCGAACTCAAGAGGTTTTTTAATTATATGGCCGTTGAGAGAAATAAAATGGCTCATGATATTTCAAATGAATTGCATTCACGTGATATCGAGCCGTTAAAAGATGATATAGAAAAAGGTAATGTTCAGCGTACTTGGCATGAGATTAAAGAAGCGCTCGAAAATTTTGATGCCGAAACTATGATAAATGAGTGTATGGGGCGTGATAGATTTAATATCCGAAAGATTGACGAAATACTTGAAAGTCGATCCCTGCCGGATTCCATAATTGAAATGCTTGAAAAGCAAAGAAAACATTTAGATTGGTATTTGAAGCAAGCTCAACAACATAAATCTGATCCCTTTAAAAAAGAGGCCGCTACCAGAGATGAATTCTTTAAAAAAATAGACGATGAAGATGATGACATTGAACCTGAGTCGAAAAACACGAAAGTTATAAACATCAAAACCGGATAAAAAAAAAGCCTCCACCAGGGAGGCATTTTTTATTAACCAATTCTCTTATTCATCCAAAAGTAAATTAAGGGTCACTGTAATATTATCACGTGTAGCCTTTGAGAACGGACAGATCTCATGTGCTTTGTTTATAAGATCCTCCCCTGTCTTAACATCTACCCCGGGAATATAACAATCTAAGGTAGCTTCTAAAAAAGCTCCTTCATCATCTTCACAGAATCCGATGGTGGCTGTTACACTAAATTCATCACTTAATTCAATTCTCTTTTTCTTAGCGATTACTTGTACCGCGCCACCAAAACAGGCTGCATAGGCACACCCAAATAATTGCTCCGGGTTCACACCGGAACCACCGTCTCCACCCATAGATTTAGGAACAGAAAGTTTTAAATCTAATTTACCGTCTTCGGTAGTAACATGACCTGCTCTACCTCCTACGGCCGTTGATGTTGCCTCATATAATGTTTTCATGATATCAATTTTTTAAAGATTGTATTGGAATCAATATACCAATGAATTCTGGCTTTTTAAAAACTATATTCATAAAATTGTCATAAATTCACTTCGTGGCAAAAAACAAAAAACATAATAGCTCTCTCATTGAAAAAGAAGGTATAGAACAGCCCGATTCTTTAAGTTTATCAGCCGCTGAAAACCTGAAAAAACATCGAAAAATCACACCTTCCGTTAAAGAATTATTTCAAGGGATCACAAAGGGAGATAAAACATCTTTGAGTCGAGGAATAACGCTGATTGAAAGTACCGCCATAAAGCATCAAAGACAGGCTAAAGAATTAATAGAAGCCTGCTTACCCTACGCTAATAAGTCGATTAGAATTGGTATCACCGGGGTCCCCGGAGTTGGAAAAAGCACCTTTATAGAACAATTTGGGAAATTATTGGTTGACGACGGAAAAAAAGTTGCAGTACTTACTATAGATCCTAGCAGTACTTTGAGTAAAGGAAGTATTTTAGGCGATAAAACCCGTATGGAGGAACTGGTTAAAGAAGTCAATGTGTTTATCAGACCTTCGGCGAGTGGTGAATCGTTAGGCGGGGTTGCCCGTAAAACGCGCGAAGCAATAATTCTCTGCGAAGCGGCAGGTTTCGATACCATTATTATAGAAACCGTGGGAGTTGGGCAAAGTGAAACTGCTGTTCATTCTATGACCGATTTCTTCTTGTTGATGAAGCTTGCAGGAGCCGGAGACGAATTACAGGGAATTAAACGCGGCATTATGGAAATGGCAGACGCTATCGTGATCAACAAAGCAGATGGCGAAAATATCAAGGCTGCCAAACTCGCGAAAACCGAATTTAATCGCGCATTACATCTTTATCCAGCAAAGGAAAGTGGTTGGAATCCTAAAACTATAACCTGTAGCGCTTTAAACAACGAAGGAATCGAGGATGTATTAGAAATGATACAGACATATATTTCTGAAACTACTGAAAACGGATACTTTCAGAAAAAAAGAAAAGAGCAAAATAAATTCTGGCTACTACAAACTATCGAACAGCGTTTAAAAAGTGATTTCTTCGGAA
>CBDUGY010000107.1:0-10392 GCA_965367015.1 uncultured Ulvibacter sp. | reverse complement strand
TTATATTCTCCGCAAATAATTATTCTACCCCGGTCTATCAAGGGATTTGTTTTAAATAATATTCCGTTTAAATAGCTCTTAATATACTGAAAGCAAAAAATTCCTACTATCAATAAAAGTATACCATGTATCACATAATTTATACCTATGAAAACAGTGAGAAGTAATAAAACCGAAATAGGTTTGAAGATGAGCAAAATGTCTGAAGACCATCTTCGCACCTTGCGTTTAGTTTTTATCTTTCCCGAAAGTTTCAAGAGCACTAGTGTTATAATTTTCAATAGCCAGTAAAATATGAAAAGGCCTATTAAAACTTTTACAAAATTGTCCCAAGTAAAAACATTTTCCATTTTTATTTAGTTAGATACATTTTTTTTGTCAGTATTGAAGTTATATCGTGCAGCGTCACAGGGTTAATGTAAAGATTGCCATTGATGCCTCGCAAAAGCACTTTTGTGTTAATTAACCGTCTAATTGCTGCCTTATAACGTGGATCAAAGCCTGAAGCTGTTACACGCTTAAGTCCGAATTCACTAATAGTTTTGAATAATAAGGCTTGTTTTAGGATAATACATTCTTCTTTGGTAAAAAAATCGAGAAATTCATTCTCAACAGGATCATATAGAACATCTTCACCTTCCTGTACAAAGGTGTTGTATGTCCATGACTGAAGCACATCACCTACATTGTATCGATATTTTTTAGATAATCTTGCCGCAGCTTTTTCTATTTTTTTTATGGATACTTCTTCACCATTCCTGGTTACTAAGTTGCGATGAGCGGCTCCATGGCGCAAGATAAGGGCTTGAAAAATTTCATCAGCTTCCATCTCACTTACGTCTACCAGTGTGCTAAATACATTCGAAAATCCGAGTCGATGATCCAGATGATCTTTCATAACACCGGTGGTAGCCACCATTACAAACGAATCGTTTGATGCCGTTCCTATAAAACTTAACAATGCGCGAACATTTGAGAGCAAATTATGCTCATCATCTCTCCAAAGTTCAATGTCATCAATTAAAATTACAGGCTTAGTACTTTTAGTATTATTATTCCTTATATAATCTAAAGCTTCTTTTAGATCGTAGGTCGTTGCAAACTTTCGTCCATCAATAGTAGCAATTCCATTAGGTTTTAAGGTTACCACATTTTTTTTAAAATAATGTCGGGCAATAGATTCCAAAAAAGTACTTCTTCCACTCAGCCTGTCTCCATAAACCAACACAGCCTTGTTAAATCCGGCTGTCCACTGCTTAATTGATTCCTCTATTTTTCGCTCCTCAAGCTCTCTTGGAACTAAAAACAGATCTCCTATAAAGTTTTTATTAAGAAAAAGGATGTCGTAGTGCTCATTCTCTTCTTTCAGCATTCTCTGAGCAATACATTTGGTCGTAACCTCAATCTCAGAAAATGACTCTAAATACTGTGATTGTTCATACTTTTTACTAAAAAATGAATATATCTTTTGTCCTTTCCTTGTAAGTGCTTTATACAAACTATTAGTTCTCAGATTAAGAGTCGAACTGATCGTTGTATTGATTGGGACTTCAAGAAAAGCTTCGGCATTATAAATCTTCAACACTTGTAACTCATGACTCACTTTTCGGTTTATTTTATCTGAAAGCGCCTCACCTGTCTTTCTATAATTTTGAAGAGTTTCTGTCAAGTTTTCCACTGCAGTAGTAAAAATATCCAGTTCATGTACCGATTTGTTAGTTTTGGCATGTTGGATACTATTTTTCAAGTTTATAAGCGTCACTCTCATTTTAGCCTTCACGCTATCCTCCTGAGCTATTAAATCCATGAAGTCTGGAAGAATTTTATAGTCAAACCACTTCTGTACCGTTTTTGAAAACGAAACCTCTCTCCTTTGTAATATACCGTCTTCAGCAGCAACGTAGACATTGCACGAATTCAATTTACCAATTTCCTCATGTAAATCTGCCGCAAAATCCTGTTGATTATTTCCCAGCGTGTCTAAATGAGTCAACCGATCATCTATATACGGGAGCAGCTCATGAATCTCTGTTTTTGTTTCGAATGACTTGTGTAAATAAGTTGTAATCTCTTCTAAATTTTTATATAGAAGACTATTTTTCTTGTGAACATCACTTACCACTTCTTTTAAACTATTGAAATTCTCGATTGCATTTAATAGTTGCTTTTTCGAGCTGTTGATAGATAAAATTTGCTGTTGCAAAGTTTCAAACTGATTTTTATATACGGTCCACGGACTGTTATGCAGCTGCAACTTTTTTATAGTTTTCCTTTCAGCGTTTTTTTCTCTTTCCAGTTTTTTCGACATGGTATCCAGGCCTTGACTAAACTCTAATAAAGATGCTTGCAATACATTCTTTGATGCGAGATAATGCTTTTCTATTTTTGATATTTCCAAATCATCTTCTTTGGAAATGACTTCGGTCTTTTGGAGCTCTAACAAGACATTCTGATGTAAAATGCTAATATTTTTTACTTCTTCCGGCACTAAGTAGGTAAACATGTAGGTAGTGATAGCTTCGGTAGGCGGTGTATTGTCTATATCTACATTTGACGTTTTATCGGCCTGTTCAATATAAAAAGTGAGAAAATTCAAGAAGTCCGTCAGAATTAACCGTTGTAATTCTTTTGAATTAGTTACTGCATTCAATTTTAAGTGGTACCCTTTTAATGCATCCTTAAAATCTTTCAGAATAAATGAGGATGTATTCTCAGCAATAGGAAGAATTGTAGTCATGGTCATACGAGTGCATTTTCATTATTGCTGTCGAGGCAAAATAGAGCCGATGTTCGGGTGGAATTTAAGATTTCTACTAATCTCTTTATACTCTCATCCGAAGATAATGACAATAAATTAATATTTATAGCATTTTTTATTAGAAATTGGTATCATATTGTGAGCGCTTCATTTTAAGTCACTAACAATCTAAATCTGCAACAATCAAGGGAAATACTTATATATCCACCTCTTACAGTTTTTAATATCCAGCAAGACCCTATTTCAATACTAGTTTCAAATTATAAATTGTTAAAAGTCATAAAAAAATGCCTCCAAAAATCTGGAGGCATTTAAAGGTAGAATTATGAATTAGCCGTAAGTGTTTAATTTTTCTACCTTTTAATTATTTGTGATTTGTCATTCAGTCCATCCACCGTAATTTCTGGATTTCCGTACACATAAACAAAACTTTTACCTTGAGCATAGAGCTTTAATTCTTTGCTCGCATATATATAAATGTCTGATTTATTTGAAGCAATCAGATTTGCATACTGAGTTTTTAATTTCCTGGCTTTTACATCAGTTGATCCTGTTGCGGTTAATTGCATACTTTCAACATCCCCACTAAGATTTACATCGGCTCTTTTGTTTATTTCAACATCGAGCTTGGTAAGGGTCAACTCTGCGTCGAGAAATGCGTTGTCATTCAATACCATATTTGCTTTTCTCCCACGCATCAAAAGAGCCCCTTTTGTATTTTCAGATAATATAAAGGTAGCGTCATCTACTTCCAAATCTAAATCGTATGACGCATTGTCTAAAGCAATAAAATCTAATGAATTAAACAATAGTTTATTCATCGATTTCAAGGTTGCGTCGCCATTTAGTTTGATGCTCTTCACCCCATCGGTCGTGAGGTTGATATCGAGTTTTTTACTTGAAATTATTCGGTTTACAGTATAAACCTTCAGAACTTCGTCAACTACTTCAAATTTAATAATTGCTGCAAGATTCTCATCTGTTTTAAGATGATATCCATTGTTTAACGATTGAGTAATAGTAACATTCAAATCATCTTCAATCTCAATAGCGTCGTAGTCTTCTAGCGAATTGTATACGTCAACCACTTCCTTATTCCCTTTAATTTTTGGCTTCTTCTGTGCAACTGAAGTGACAAAGGAAAGAAGACAAATAAGTAATATTAGTTTTTTCATTATTTCTCTATAAAATTATTTTCAATATTCAATTATTTCGGTATTAATTTCTAATAAAATTGGCAGCGCTGACATCCAGATAACAAGCTACTTTTCAACCATATAATAGTACTACATTTTTTCTTCATTCGGTCATAGTGAACTAAGATTTTTTTTAAAGAAAATCTTAAAAAAACATCTAAAAATTACGATGGTTACTTAAAGATACCAATTAAAAAATTAACTTGATAATTCAAAATCTTAAACTTTGAAGCGACAAATGTTCTATAAATTGTATCTTCGCGCTCTATGAATTCTAAAGCTATTAAGGTTGTTAAGGAGTTATTGAATACTCCGAAAAACATTGTAATTATTGGGCATAAGAATCCCGATGGAGATGCACTTGGTTCCTGTCTGGGATTGTCTATTTTTCTGGAATCCATTGGGCATCGACCAATCGTAATAATGCCTAATGATTTCCCTGACTTTTTAAAGTGGATGCCCGATCATGAAAAAATTGTTATTCATGAAAAAGAAATTGAAAAAAGTACCGATTATATTAATAATGCCGAAGTGATCTTTACACTCGATTTTAATATGTTAGACAGGGTTGGCGACTTGCAGCCCTTGTTGGAAAGTAGCGTTAGCTCATTTGTAATGATCGACCATCACCAACAACCAGGTAATTATGCGGTAGCCACTTTTAGCGACACTTCTATGAGTTCAACTGCAGAGATGGTTTATCATTTTATCTCGGCATTGGATAAATTATTATTAATTGATGATAAGATCGCTACTAATCTGTATACAGGCATCATGACCGACACAGGATCTTTCAGATTTCCATCAACTTCAGCAATAACGCATAAGGTAATTGCACATCTGATTGAAGCAGGAGCAAACAATGCTGAAATCCATCAGAACATATATGACACCAATAGTCCCGACCGGCTTAAGTTATTAGGTGTGGCGTTAAAAAATCTGAAAATACTTCCTCAGCATAATACTGCCTATATCACACTTACTCAAAAAGAGCTGGATGAAAATAACTTCAGAAAAGGAGACACTGAAGGTTTTGTCAATTATGCACTTTCAATAAAAGGAATTGTATTCGCTGTTATCTTTATAGAGAACAAACAAGAGAATATAGTTAAGATATCGCTGCGAAGCAAAGGAGATTTCTCGGTAAATGAATTTGCAAGGAAACATTACAATGGTGGTGGGCATGTAAATGCTGCAGGAGGAAGAAGTTCACATTCTCTCAATACGACTATTTCTGAATTTATTAGTATCTTGCCAGATTATAATATTGCCCTATAAAATGCTACGTAAATTATATTATCTTTTTTTCTTAATCATTGTCGTGGTTGCATGCAAGAGCCCTGAAGCAAGACGCCCTGTGCAATCAACATCCGGTTCGTTTATCGAAGAGTCTGCCAAGCGAAATAAAAAGTTGTATGAAAAAGAAAAGGCAAATATCCAAAAGATTATAGAGGCAGACACTGAAAATTCATATATAGCATCAGACAGTGGCTTCTGGTATTATTATAATACTAAAGATTCAACGACTGTAACAATGCCTAAAATAGGTGATGTTGTTACGTTTACTTACGATATTCAGGATCTGAGTGGAAACGTAATTATGTCGGAACAAGAAAATGGACTACAAAATTATAAGGTAGACCAATCTAATCAAGACCTTATTTCTGGTATAAGAGATGGCCTGAAACTTATGAAGGAAGGTGAAACGGTTACGTTTTTATTTCCTTCTTATAAGGCCTTTGGCTACTATGGAATCGACAATAAACTAGGAACTAATATTCCGGTACAAAGTAAAGTAACCTTAAAATCAATTGAACAAACCCAAGAAAATTAATTTATTTATGAAAAAAGTATCAATTTTAGTATTATTCCTAACACTGGCATTTGCTTCTTGTCAAAACAAATACCCCGATCTGGAAAAAGGTATTTATGCAGAATTTGTGACTAATAAAGGTACGTTCGTGGCAAAATTATACAACGAACAAACACCTATTACTGTCGCTAACTTCGTTGAACTTGCAGAAGGAACGAACGAAATGGTCGATTCAACCTATAAAGGAAAAAGGTTTTTTGACGGACTTTCCTTTCACCGAATCATTAAGGACTTCATGATTCAAGGAGGTGATCCAAATGGTGATGGTACGGGTAACCCCGGTTATCGTTTTCCTGATGAGATTGTAGATAGCCTTGTACATGATAGAAAGGGCATCTTATCTATGGCTAATTCTGGTCCAGGTACTAATGGGAGTCAGTTTTTTATCACCTTAAAAGAAACTCCTTGGTTAAATGGAAAACATACTGTATTTGGAGAAGTTGTAATTGGACAACAAGTGGTTGATTCTATTGGAAATGTTCCTACCACAAAACCGGGTGACAAACCAATTGATCCTGTCACTATTACCAGTGTAAACATTATCAATAAAGGAAAAGCTAAGGTTCCTGTTTTTAAAGAAGAAATGGAAGCAATAGAGCTTAAGTCTAAAGAAGAATTAGCTCGAGTTGAAGAAATTGCAGCCAAAACCGCTGCAGAGTTTGCTAGTTTAAAGGAAAAAGCTGAAGAAAAGCCATCAGGGATTAAAGTTTACTGGAATCAAAAAAGCGAAGGAACTAAGCCAAAAGAGGGAGAAAAAATTCTTATGAATTATGCGGGCTATCTTTCTAACGGGAAATTATTCGACTCTAACATAAAATCTATCGAAGAAAATTATGGAATGCTCAATCAGGCTAAATTAGCAGGAGGAGGTTACGAACCCGCTCAGGTTACTATCAGCAAGGATGCCCCGTTAATTCCGGGTTTCAGGGAAGGTTTGTTCTTATTGAGTCCGGGAGATAAAATTACAGTATTTATACCATCTCATCTCGGATATGCAGAAAGAGGAGCAGCCGGCGGGCTTATCCCACCTAACGCCGATTTGATTTTCGAATTAGAAATGATAGATCAGTCTAAGTAATTAATTTGATCTGAATAAAAAAAGCCTCTTTCAAGTTTGAAAGAGGCTTTTTTTATTTCTTACTTACGAATTATGAGTCTAACACCGGTATCCTCAACACCTGTCCCGGATAAATCTTATCAGGGTGTGTTAGCATAGGTTTATTAGCTTCAAAAATAACAGGATATTTCATAGCATTGCCATAGACATTCTTTGCAATCTTACTTAAGGTATCGCCCTTTTGCACAGTGTGAAATGTAGCTTTCGGCTCCTGAATTTCAACCTCCATATTATCCTGAACACTAGCGATCCCGGCAGAATTTCCAATCACCAACACTACTTTCTCACGAGTAGATTGATTGGCTGCCATTCCGCTTACTGTAGCAAGATCATCATTAATAGAAATTTTAAGCCTTTCCACTTCCAAATTCAAATCTGAAATAACGTCTGCCAGATGCTTCTCGGCCTGTCTATCCTCTGCGGCTTCTCTGGCTTCATATTTCGCCCGTTCTTCTGCTTTCTTTTCTGCTGAAGTTTTACCACCAAATATTTTGGCTCCGGCATCTTTAATAAATGTGAATAATCCCATAGTTATGTGTTTAAATATTAATAACTAAAATTACTAATAGCTGAGAAATATTCAATCATTGGGTAGGCTAAATAATTGTTAAAATCGACTTCCCTATTTCTTCGGTATTTCCTTCAGAATTGCTAAGACAAAATTCCAATATTTCTGTGTTGATGAAATACTCGCACGCTCATCAGGTGAATGTGCGCCCTTAATTGTTGGACCAAATGATATCATATCCATTTCAGGGTAGTTCTGCCCTAAGATTCCACATTCTAATCCTGCATGACAGGCAGCAACATGAGCTTTTTTGCCATTCATCTTTTCGTATAAGGCATCCATAACTTTTAAAATGTCGCTTTCCATATTTGGTGCCCAACCCGGATATGCTCCCGAAAACGTTACTTCAAAACCTGCCAGTTCAAAGACCGAACGCAACGTATTAGCTAAATCATCTTTCGATGATTCTACCGAGGATCGTGTGAGACATTCAATTTTAATCGTACCGTTGCTAACAGTGATTTTTGCAATATTATTTGAGGTCTCCACAAGATCTTCAATTGCGGGACTCATCCTATACACACCATTGTGTGCTGCATACACTGCCTTTATAAATAAAGTCTGTTCTTCCCAGTTCATCATCTTTGATGGTAAGGTTGAAAGAGCTTCAGCTTCAATTGATAGGTTTGGCTCCAGTGTTTTGTATTCTTCGGAAATAGCAGTGCTTGCTTTCTTCACTTCGGATAGGAATTCGTCTTTATTTTCGTCCGAAACAAGTACAGTGGCAACACTTTCACGCGGAATTGCATTGCGAAGACTACCTCCTAACAATTCTGAAAGACTTATGATACTATTTACTGCGTAAAGTATCCGATTCATCATTTTATTGGCATTGCCCAGTCCTCTAATGATATCCATACCGCTATGTCCTCCTTGCAAACCATTTACTGTGATCTTGTATGCTTTTGCATTCGACGGAACTTCAGTTTCAGTATATTTCCTCGTGGCTGTAACATCAACTCCTCCGGCACAACCTACTCCAATTTCATCATCCTCTTCAGTATCAAGGTTGAGAAGTATGTCGCCTTTCAAAACTCCGCCTTTTAACCCCATGGCACCAGTCATTCCGGTCTCTTCGTCTATTGTGAAAAGGGCTTCAAGAGCCGGATGCGCAATATCTTTGCTTTCTAATATTGCCATGATGGTAGCAACACCTAATCCGTTATCAGCTCCCAGAGTTGTTCCTTTGGCTCTTACCCAATCTCCATCAACATACATATCGATGCCTTGAGTGTTAAAATCGAATACAGTATCATTATTTTTTTGATGAACCATATCGAGGTGAGATTGCATTACAATAGGTTTTCTGTCTTCCATTCCGGGCGTTGCCGGTTTGCGTATGATTACATTTCCAACCTCATCCTCAATAGTCTCGAGGTTTAATTTCTTTCCAAAGTCTTTCATAAATGAAATTACGCGATCTTCCTTTTTTGAAGGACGAGGAACCGCATTTAGATCGGCAAATTTATTCCAAAGAGCTTTTGGTTCAAGGTTTCTTATCGTTTCGTTCATAATTTTTTCCGCAGCAGCGTGAGTTTATATTTTGGTTAACAGAATTTTAATGTGAGATTTCAGAAAGTAATTCCTGAAACATTACGAGAACAAAATTACAGATTTACAAGCGCTTTATAAACTAACTCGTAAAGGAATTCTTTGTATGTTTGGAATATGCAAAGAAGAACTAAAGTTATCCTCAGCCTTTTGTTGCCTTTTCAAGTATTAGTTCTACAAATCTTGAAAAATTTTCCAGATTTTATTGAAACTTATTACAGTCAGGGCTTATACCCGATTCTTTCAAAGATTCCACGGTATCTCTTTGGTTGGATTCCATTTTCTGTAGGTGATATTTTCTATCCTTTAATTGCAATTATCGCATTGCGCTGGCTTTATAAAAACGGCCGACGATTAACTAAAGATCCTATATGGTTTTTTGCAGATATTACTGCTACACTTTCAATAGTTTACTTCGTTTTTAACCTTTTATGGGGATTAAATTACTATAGAAATCCGCTGCACAAAACTATAAATCTCAAAACCGATTATACGACCGAACAGCTCATATCCACAACCAAAAGACTGGTTGCTAAATCGAATGAGTTACATCGGGAACTTGGATATGCCGACAGCGTTAAAATTGACCTTCCCTACACTCAGAAGGAAATGTTTAAAAAATCCATTTACGGCTACGAGAAATTAGAAAAAGAATATCCAAGTCTGGCATATTCTCCAAAGAGTATTAAAAAGAGTGGTTGGAGTCTGGGACTCACTTATATGGGTTACAGTGGATATTTTAATCCATTTTCGGGAGAAGCACAAGTCAATAATCTAATTAAAACCTATAAATTTCCGGTAGTGAGTTGTCATGAGCAGGCTCATCAGCTCGGTTATGCTGCAGAGAATGAAGCTAATTTTATAGCAACTCTTGCTACTTTGCATAATGACGATCCCTATATACAGTATTCGGGCTATATTTTCGCCTTGAGATACTGTATCAATGAGATAGCCCGGAGGGATATGGAAATGTATAATGAAATTATTGAAACTGTAAACCCCGGAATCTTGGCGAGTTACAAGGAAATGCGCGATTTTTGGGCAAGTTATCAAAATCCTTTTGAGACTTTTTCAAAGCTCTTTTGGGATCAGTTTCTCAAAGCAAACAATCAAAATAAAGGCATAATGAGTTATAGTTATATGGTTGCTTTAGTAGTAAACTACTTCGAAGACAAGCCTTTTTAATCTAAATCTTAATATGTTGTTAAAGCCTGCAATCTGCATTGCCAAATTGGTGAGCATTCCTATCTTTAGAATTCACTATAATTAACCAATTTTATGAAAAAACTAAGTATTCTGCTTCTTATGTTTTTTTGCGCAACAGCTGTC
>CBDUGY010000106.1:0-10538 GCA_965367015.1 uncultured Ulvibacter sp. | reverse complement strand
AACTGAGTTGAAAGTAACAATTTACTTTCATCATCACTAAATTCATAAGAAATGATATACTCGATTTCCGGAAGAAATTTAGTATTTACCAAAGTTCTCACTTTTTTACCGCTCTTGTAATCAAATACATCAACGGTCGATTCATTGGCATTGCGATCGTAATTTAAGACAGAATATTCCTTGCCGTTATCCAGCGAACGTAGCACATCCAAACCTTGCGTCCGAAACTCGCCTCCCCATATTTCTTCTAAAGTTATGTCTTTTTGCTGTGCTGTAAGTGTAGTAACTGCAATAAGAAACAGCACAAAAATTCTTGTAAGAACTATTTTATTCAAAGTGTTAAATTTTTGTTACGCCAAGTTTACTAAAAATTCACGAAAATATCAGTGTTTTTATGTTAAATACATTGAATTTGTTAGCAACTTCGAAGTCAAATGGTTGATTAGAAATACTATCTTTGTCATTTACAATGCTTCAATTTATGTCGGAACCCATATCTGGATTTTCAAAAAAAACAAAGGACCAAAAAATTGCTTGGTTAGCCCAGGCATATTTAAATAATGATAGTGAATCTGTCAAGATTTTAAAACAATATTGGAATACCGATTCTAAACTTCAAAAATTACACGACGATTTTATAGAGAATACCATTAGCAATTATTATTTGCCCTTTGGCGTGGCTCCCAATTTTTTAATCAATGATAAGCTATATGTACTTCCCATGGTAATAGAGGAAAGTTCTGTAGTTGCTGCTGCCAGTAATGCAGCCAAGTTTTGGCTAAAAAGAGGTGGTTTTAAAGCTGAAGTAATCTCTACCCAAAAGAATGGTCAGGTACATATTAATTTCTTCGGAAAAGCCAGTATCTTATCTCAATTCTTTTGTGAGTTAAAACCCAAACTTATAGATAGTATTTCTGATATTCAGAAAAACATGCAGCAACGTGGCGGCGGGTTGTTGGATATTGAATTACTAAACTCTACCGAAGCATTGGAAGGTTATTTTCAATTGCATTGTAGGTTTGAAACCTTGGATGCGATGGGAGCCAATTTTATAAATAGCTGCCTGGAAGAAATCGCAAAAACTTTTGAATTACTCGCAAATAGCTATCCTCAGTTCGTCCAGGATAGTACTTTTCCCGAAGTAGTTCTTAGTATTCTATCCAATTATGTTCCCGAATGTCTAGTTCGTGCCGAAGTAAGCTGCAAGGTGAACGAATTGAGCAACAATAAAGTTGACGGGGAAACCTTCGCAAAAAAGTTTGTGCGAGCTGTAGAAATTGCAAAAATTGAGCCTCGACGCGCAGTTACTCACAACAAAGGAATTATGAATGGAATCGACGCTGTGGTATTAGCTACAGGAAATGATTTTAGAGCAGTTGAAGCCGGAGTACACGCTTATGCCTCTAAGGAAGGTTTTTATACAAGCTTAACAGATGCCAAGATTGAAAATGACATATTTACATTTTGGATCGAACTTCCCCTGGCACTAGGTACCGTTGGCGGACTCACATCATTACATCCACTCACCAAATTTGCTTTTTCATTGCTACAAAAACCCGGCGCCAAAGAATTGATGAAGATAGTGGCAGTCGCAGGTCTGGCACAGAATTTTGCTGCCGTCAGATCGCTTGTTACAACAGGTATTCAGAAGGGACATATGAAAATGCATTTAATGAATATTTTAAATCAGTTGGGAGCTACTTCCGAAGAAAAAAAACATTCTATAACCCACTTTACAGACAACCCTGTATCGCATAGCGCTGTTGTAAATTATGTAGAAAAACTAAGATCATAACTTGAGAAAAGAATATTACAGCAACGGAAAATTATTGCTGACCGGAGAATACGTGGTTCTCGATGGAGCTACTGCATTGGCAATACCAACAAAGTTCGGCCAATTTTTAGAAGTGATTTCTTCTGAAAACGACGGAATTCGCTGGATGAGCATCACCAAAAATGATGAAATCTGGTATCAGGGCCAATTTAATCTAAATGACGGGATGCCAGAAATATCGACTCATAAAGATCCTATTTCAGAGCAACTTCTTCGAATTCTAGTTACTGCTAAACAATTGAATCCCCAGTTTTTGAAAGATTCTGTGGGATATGATATCACAACCAAGCTCAATTTTCCAAGAGATTGGGGATTGGGAACCTCTTCGACATTATTAAATAACATAGCTCAGTGGGCACAAATAGACGCATTTAAACTGCTAAAGGAGAGTTTTGGAGGCAGTGGCTACGATGTTGCTGCAGCGCAAGCAGACACTCCAATACTGTACACGCTTATAAATCAAAAACCATCGGTTCGAATCTCAAAACTTGATTGGAATTTTAAAGAATATTTATTCTTTGTACATCTTAATAAAAAACAGGATAGCAAGGATGGTATTTCCCGATATAAAAAGGCTTCAGTGAGTACGGAACAGATTGCGCAGATAAATACTATCACTCAGAAGATTGTTCATTGTAAATCCTTGGATGAATTTTCAGAATTAATCAGGGAGCATGAAGATATCGTATCGTCCATAATTGGCATGCCTACGGTAAAAGCACAATTATTTTCGGATTATGAGTTTCCAACTAAAAGTTTAGGCGCATGGGGTGGAGACTTTATACTTGCTGTCGGTGGTGAAAAAGAGCTGGAGTATTTCAAGAATAAAGGTTATAAAACCATAATTTCCTTTACTGAGATGATAAAATAAAAAAATCCTCCAGCGCAAACGCATGGAGGATTTTTGTAATGTAGCTACAACTTTTTAAAAGAAAGTAGCTCTGTTATCATCAATTTCGGCGGCCTTCTTTAGCGCCTGATATATTTTGGCATTCACAGTTGGAGTTACTTTCGCATTTAATTGCTCAGCATAATTAGAATAATTCTCTAAATCCGGAGCCTTATTATATGCTAATACCCGAATCTTAAACACTCCGGTATTTCCATCAATTAAACCGGTAGTTTCACCCGCTTTTTTTCCAAATGCAGCACCAACTACTTTTGGTTCTGCACCGGCTCCAGGAATGGTTGGAGCTGCCATAGTTAATGCCGTAGCATTTTGAACTGTAACGCCTTGGCTGGCAGCAATTTCTTGCAAACTTTCACCTGTGATAGAAGCTCGTATTTTGGCGGCTTTCTTTTCATTTCGTAAAATTGGAGTTACCAAACCTGACGCCTCTGCAACAGACATAAGGCCTTTCGGGCTCTTACGCGTAAGTTGCGCGATCACATAACCATTTGGGATACTAAATCTTTTAACGTTACCTACTTTGGTATCATCTTCAAAAGCCCAGTTGATAATGGTACGGTTATTCCCGATTCCCGGGATAGTAGCATCTAGCATACCGATTTTATTCACAGGTTTTAAATCAAGATTTTCGGCTTTAGCAACTTCAACAAAATCTCCATCACGTGAAGCGACTTCAAATTTTGATGCTTGGGAGAAAATATCGTTAAGTGTTTCTTCAGAAGCTTCCACTTCTTTTGTAACGGTAGCTACTTTAATCGCTTTTTGAATATTCTTTTGGTCTACGACTCCAACAACGTGAAATCCGAAGTCGGTTTCAACAACTCCTATCGTTCCGGGCTTATTGTCTATAGTAAAATTATCGAAAGCAGGAACCATTCTTCCCGGCGCATTATAACCAAGATCCCCACCGTTTCCGCTATTGCTCTGATCATCTGAAAACTTAGCCGCTAATTCTGCAAACTTGCTTTTATCTCTTTTTACAACACCTAAAATACTATCCGCTAATTTTTTAGCATCCTCTTTAGTACGTGTGATATCTGACGAAGCTCGTAGTGTTCCGGCATAACGAATCAAAATATGTTTAGACTGAATTGAATCAGGTAATTGCTTTACCGCAATCACTTTAGTAAGATTGTAAGTATTGTCAACTTGATACGGACCGTAGATTTCACCCGGGTTCATAGCGAATACAGTATCTTTAATTGACTCAGGAAGGTCTTTTTTAAATAACCATCTATTCACAAAAGGCTGATCGGAATTAGCATTTACATATACCTCGTTATCGGTAGTATTTCTGAAACCAAGAATAGTATCATTAGTTTTGGTGTTCGAATTATACTCGATACGATCATTCAATAAAGCTGCAACATCATCTTTAGCTGCTTCAATATCCTCTTCAGAAGCATCTTCTAAAAAAGTAACATATTGAACATCCACTTCCGGCTCTATTTCGAAATCGGAAGGATGACTTTTAACGTATTTCGCAATTTCCTCATTAGTTACTGTAATATCAGAATCGGCTATTTTGCTATATGGAACATAAACGTATTCTATATTTATCTTATCATTTTCAAAGCGGTATTCTTGCTCTCCTTCTGCCAATGTACTTCTTAATCCACCTTTAATCATATTATAATATGAGGTCTGTAGTACAGTTTTCGCCATCCCGTCTTCAAACTCCAACCATTGTTGATATCCTTGCGGATTCGAAGATTTTATACTTGCGATATACTCTTGCATTTTGCCTTCGTCAAAAACACCAGCTTCATTCTGGAAGGTAGGATTACCTGCCAGATTGATACGCATTGCTTCTCTAATTTGCTCTTTCTCGGCAGTAAGTCCCAGTTTTTCGAATTGCTCGTCTAACAATACATTTCGCAACTCACGATCCCACACCCGGTTTATAGCTTGTGCAGTAGTTCCATTTGGACCTAAATTACGTTGTTCATTTTCGACTTTCGTCATGAAATCTTCTCTGGTAATTTCCGTACCATTAACAACACCAACGGTAGATTGTGATTTATCTGAAGAAAAACCACCATTACGTATCACATCTGCCAATACAAAAGAGAAAAGCGCTAGTGCAATAATGATGATCAAAAATACCGATCGTTGTCTAATTTTATTTAATACTGCCATCTGTCATTCAAATTTAGGGGGCGAAAATACCATTTTTGCACCAGTAATAAAAAAGTTAATTTGAAAAAATTCAAGGAAAAGTTGGAATTCTAATCTTCGGTAATCTTTTTTACCTCAATAAGTTCAATTTTAGTGCTTGAAACCTCAAGAATATGGAAGGTAAAATTTTCTATTACAACGGTCTCACCCTGATCAGGAATTTGTTCGGTAACATGCACTATCATTCCACCGAGTGTTTCATAATTCTCACTATCGGGGAGATTAAGTTTATACATTTCATTGAGATAATCAACTTCAAGGCGGGCAGAGAATCTATAATGACCTTCGCTTATCTCTTCTTCTATAAGTTCCACACTATCATGCTCATCTTCAATTTCGCCAAAAAGTTCTTCTATGATGTCTTCAACGGTTATTATGCCTGAAGTTCCTCCGTATTCATCGATTACCACAGCAATACTTTTTCGTTTCTTTCCTAATATATTAAGCACGTCTTTTGCTAGCATTGTTTCGGGTACAAAGACGACCGGCATCAACACCTTCTTAAGATTTTCAGGTTTCTTAAACAATTCGAAGGAATGCACATATCCAACTATATCATCGATATTATCTTTAAAGATCAAAATTTTTGATAAGCCGGTTTCTATAAAAATCTTGCTGAGATCTTTCGGAGTGGTAGTGATATCTACCGCTACCATTTCAGTTCTCGGAATCATCGCTTCTCTTGCCTTTACTTCGGAAAAATCTAATGCATTCTGGAAGATTTGAATTTCAGTATCAATTTCTGTATCCGTTTCGGCTATTTCCATTTGTTCCGATATATAATTACCCAATTCAATCTTACTGAAACTCAACTGAACAGTATCCCCTTCAGTTTTAAAGAATAATTTAAGCACCACGTCTGAAATCCAGATAATCAGTTCAGAAATAAAAGTAAAAATCACATAAAAAAAGTAGGCAGGTACTGCGAATATTTTGACTAAACTATTGGCATAAATCTGAAAGAACACTTTTGGAAGGAATTCTGCTGTAAGCAAAATCACCAATGTCGAAATAACAGTTTGAATAAGAAGTCCGCCAAAACCTGCAATTGGTATATAATTCATGAGCAGATCTCCCATAAAAAAGCCATAGACCACCAACGCAATATTATTGCCAACAAGCATGGTGGCGATAAATTTTGAAGGGCGCTTAGTAATTTTCTGCAGTATTCCGGCCAGGAAGTTATTTTGTTTCTTCTCGATCTCAATGTGGATCTTATTGGATGAAACATAGGCGATCTCCATTCCTGAAAAGAATGCCGACAGTACAAGCATTAAAGCAATTATTATGATGCTATAATCCATTATTGTTGTTTACTACGTTCTTCCATTTTCTTTCTGAATCTTCTCTTAAAGAAGAACATAAAGATAGCTACAACAGTGAAGAACGCAAACAAATACGCTCTGTTTCTATTTTCGGTCCAATTGGTAAATACCAAAAAAATCGAAAAAGCGGCCATTGCCAAATATGCGTATTCAAAAAGCTGGTAAATTTTATTCCCCATTAGTATTTTCTTTTGCGTCTATTATTTGTACTCCTTGATTTTTTCTTGATAAAAAGGTAGTAAAATCTTCACTAGAATCAAATCTTGCCCCATCGTTATATGATCCGTCCTTAAATTTAATTTGAAAGGGCTGGTCTGAAAAAATCCATTTATTCTCCTGGTCCCAATAAAGCTGATCGGCTCTTAATTCAACACTATCACTGGTAACTAATACTACATTTTTACGAAGATCTATAATACTCGTATTTTCATACTGAACAGCATAATCGGATCTAACAGTGCTTTCTTCTCCATCCTTCCAAAAATGAACTTCTACCCCTTCTGGAAATTCTCTGTAGGGAAATTCCATATTCGAATAATCGAATAACAGAGGCGCAATTAGGTTTGTAACCATTTTCCCCGAGTCTGTGTACTTTAAATTCACATTCTTTCCTTCACCACTGGGAGCGCCGTCAGTAATGCTCAGTTGTTTTTTCTTTCCGTACGTTCCATCACATGCAAAAAGCGTGATGACACAAATGAAGGCCATCACGCTTTTTACGATATGTTTACTGTTGTACATTCTTATAAGTTAGGTACTCTAACACTTCCACCAACCCAACATTTAAAGGTAATTGTTTTTCCGGCCATTCCCTCACTAAAGATATCACTTTTTGACGGTGCTAAACCACGGTAGCTGCTAGCTGCCGCTCTCGCATTTGATGCAATCGAAGCATCCAAGCGAGCCGCTTTATCTGCGTATTCAGCTGCTTTCCAATAAATAGCTCTTTTTTCAAAAGTGGTGGTACCACAATTATTGGCACTTCCTGCAATCATTTGAGCAACTTTTAAATGCGCTATCCCCGCCGAAGGTTTCGCTTCTAACATTTTATTGTAATAAGATCTCGCCTGTCCATAGCTTCCTTTCTTACGGAAGTTTTCAGCTATACTGTAATAAACTCTAGCCTTATCACTGGAATTCGTCTCCAGACTTGCAGCTTGATTAAAATAATCTAACGCCTGACTAGACTTTCCTTCTTTTTCGGCTAACTTTCCTAAGTAATATGCCGACTTCGCCGAAGGCTCTAACTTGTGAAGTTGTTGCACCAATTTGAAGAACAAAGGATCATCACAATCTTTAGCACTTAATCTTCCTGCCGCACGCTTTACCCAGTTAATATCACCTTTCTTAGATTCAAAATCTTTATTGTACAATGGAATTAAATTCGGGCAATCTGCCAACTGACCTAGTTTACCATCAACGCTTCCTTTTACTTTCCCGTAGGCTTCAAGGTTTTTCTCATAAGCGTTTAATCTCTTTTGTTCTTTTGAGGTTAAATCGGTACCCGCTTCTTGCTTATCCACTAATGCGGTAAGTTTAATAGCTAAATCACTTTCCTCTTTTTCAATTTTTTCAGTAACTATATCGTACAAGTCGAATACGTCCTGAATATCTAGCTCATTGCTTTCAAAAAGATCTTTAGAAAGTGAAAAATATGTATATATACTTTTTGGACTTGTAAAGTTTTCAGCATCCTTTTTAAATGCATTATCGAAAGCCTTGTACTGTTCCATCTTTGTACCAATAGAATTATCGTACTTTATTTGAGCAATATCAGAAAGCACATCACCTTCCTTTGTTTTTGAAGGATAATACTGCATTCTTAATTTGTAGGCCTGTTCCAGATCTGCGATTTTCGATTTATCTCCAGCTTCAATAAAACTTTCGAACATCTTAACGGCATATTGATATGTGGCCAAGCTATACGTTGGACATTCTTTTACGAGTTTTTCGTAATGAGGATATGCAGCTTGATAATTCTTTGCTTTTGCAGGCTCAATAAATAAAGACCCCAATTCATAGCACTTATCTTGAGCCATCGCCTTGTTTCCAAAGGTAAATGCTATTAGCGCTACAAGTAAAATTGCTTTCGTTTTCATAATGTGAGTGTTAGTGTTTACTTTATTAATCATAATATCTTTTTTCAAACCACCTGTCGTTCAATGACAGACTTAAAAATGTGTTGAAAAAATTCTCCTGTACTAATCCGAAATCTTTCGTTCCACGTTTTCCAAGTTCGAAACCAACATTTATATTGGAGAATAGTTTTCCAGCTGGTAATCCAACTCCAAAAGATATGCCAAACTCATTGATATCTTGTCCTTCAATGTTAATCCCTGTTTGTTCAAAGCGCATTCCGGCACGATAAACAACTCTTTTCCAGTAATTTCCGATAGAGTTGTAATTCGGAATATAAAATCCTCCAATTCTAACTTTCGATGCATCATCGAAGGTAACATTATCAATTGTAAATGTTCGATTCGTAAAGTTACTAGTTTTTTGGTTGGTAAATTCAAGACCAACAAACCAATTTTTTGGCTTTCCAATTCCCGCACCTAATGTGAGTTGTGAAGGAAAGGTAAAATCTGTGTTTTCTACGGCGACATCTCTAGAGTCAATCGCAGCAACACTTCCTGAAGGAGTAACTAAAACTGTTGCTATTTGGCGGGAGTTTTCCGACTTAAAATTAGTTTCGGGAGTGTATGTTAGTGAAGATGAAAATTCTAAATTTTCAGTTACCATAGTTTTATACGAAGCGCCAAAGTTGAAACTGAAACCCAAGAGATCTGATGTATTTATCTCGCGAGATCCGAATTGTAAATCGTCCTGAAAACTTAAAGCGGTATTCTCAATATTTCCGAAATTGTAATTTACATCGATACCTACATTAAACTTTGGAGTTATTTTATATGCCAATGTGAAGAATGCTTTATTTAATCCGCCTTCTCCTGAAAATTGAGTGGTAGTATTAACGTCTTCCGATTGTAACTTATAACCTACCGCAGTATATGGAATCAGTCCAAAGCTTCCGCCAAATTTCCCCATGGGAATTCCAATGGCTATATAATCAAGGGTTGTTGTAGAGGTTTTTTGCTTCTCTTCAGAAGTTCTTAAGGTATTATTCTTATAACTTCCGCCAACCGTATAGTTTACCAATTTTAAATCGGCTACACCTGCCGGATTTTGAATACTTAAGTGAATACTATCTGAGTATACACTTATTCCTCCCATGGCACGGTTTTCGGCTGTACCTTTAAATTTTAAAGTTCCAATTCCGTAAAAGGAATATGGTGAGGTAGTCCCCTCTTGGGCTAGCGATACACTCGTTATAAGTATAAAAACTGCAATAATGATTCGTTTCGTCATCAATCTTTGTTATGTTCTAGTATATAGTTCAAGCCCTCTAATAAAAAATTTGAGTTGGCAAAGATGTCATTTTTTAAACTATCTCGCAAAAAATGTGCATCTCCTCCTGTTAAAATAATAGTTAAATCGCTATAGTTAGTCTTATAACTACTTATAAAGCCATCTATTTCGTACAAAACACCATTAACAACCCCACTATGTATTGATGAAGCGGTTGTATTGCCAATTAATATTTTCGGCTGACTCACATCTAACAATGGTAATTTCGCCGTAAACTTATTTAGTGCGGAATAGCGCATACTTATTCCTGGGGAAATAGCCCCACCGAGGTACTCATTTTGGTCATTTAAAAAATCGTAAGTTATACAACTACCAGCATCTATGATTAAAACGTTTCTATCTGGATATTCTTTTGACGCCGCGCTCATCAGAGCTATTCGATCTACGCCTAAGGTTTTTGGAGTAGAATATGTATTTTTAAACGGAACTTTTGTTTCGTTGGATAAGATAGAAATAGTATAAAGTTTCTTCAATTGCACTAATTGGTGTTCACTCAGGCTTCCAACCATGGATAGCATTGCAGCATTAATATCAGGGTACGTCTCTGCAATTTCATTTAAAATCTCAAGAAAATCCTTTTTAATACACACTTTTTTATACTCTATGCTATGCTGTTTAAAAACAGCTAGCTTCACAAGAGTATTCCCCACATCAATTATTAGATTCATTATTAATAATAAGAAGCTAAAAATACAATTTGAAATACTAAGAGGTTGTTAATTCTGTATTAAATTGAAAAAGCCTATTTAAATTTTTTTATGTTTTATGTTTTGCAGAAGCCAAAATAGAATTATATTTGCAGCCTTGTTAAAGGTACCTTAGCTCAGTTGGTAGAGCAATGGACTGAAAATCCATGTGTCCCTGG
>CBDUGY010000105.1:0-10585 GCA_965367015.1 uncultured Ulvibacter sp. | reverse complement strand
CAAATTTGGTGGGTTTTAGGACTATTCGGATTGAGTAGCTTCTTATTAATCTATTATGTTGTATTGCAAAGACGTTATAGAAAGCGTTTTCTCGATCTGGTGGCATCGCAGCAGAACAAATCTTCAGATACTACAGGTAACACTATAAAAAACAAATTATCTTCGACAGTGATCGAAAACATTTTAAATGATCTAGACAATTTCGAAGAAAAGAATGAATTCTTAAAGAAGGATATTTCCTTGCGATCGTTATCAAAATCCTTAGGAACGAATCCCAGATATCTATCGAAGGTGATTAATCTTGAAAAGGAAAAAAATTTCGTCCAGTATATTACCGATTTAAGACTGGATTATGCGGTAAAGGCATTAATAACTAGTGAGAAACTTAGAAAATATACAATCAAAGCTATAGCCGGTGAGTTTGGCTTTAATACTTCAGAGTCATTTTCTAAAGCGTTTTATAAAAAGCATGGCATCTATCCGTCGTATTTTTTAAGCCGACTCGAAAAAAATCAAGAGAAAGAAGTGAAAAATGTTTTAAAAACTATTCTGAAAAAGTCGCCGTCATAATTGTTGCAATTTTCGCGCAATTTTCTACTCGAATTCTCATTTTTATTTGTTCAAGGGTTCCTTCAATCACATACTGCTTACATGAATCTAATTTTGTATTACTTTCAGAAAAATCTACATCACCCTTTCTAAGTATTTGACCAACATCCGATGAATCTAATTGCCTACTTCTTAGCGAATTCAGGGCTACTTCAGAGTAAACGATCTCCTTATTGCGAATATTTTTTAAGACTCTGGCATCCATTCCGTAGTCACAAGAAGTTTTTTTACCGCCAAGAAAAAAGAATAAGAGTATAAGGCCGACGACAAAGCCACCCATATAAAATCCAAGTCTGTAAATAAATTTCATCTAAAAGATTAAAAGGTTCAAGTCGCTATAAGGCATATCGAACCAATCTCCGACAGCCTTATTTGTAAGGATGCCGCGGTAAAAATACAATCCATTTCTTAAACCGTTGTCAAAACGAATAGCATTTTCCAATCCTCCGCACTCGGCAATCTCTAATAGATAGGGCGTGAATATGTTACTTATAGAAATACTTGCAGTTTTTGGATAACGTGCGGGGATATTGGGTACCCCATAATGAATAACATCGTATTTAATATGTGTTGGTTGATCATGACTGGTCATCTCGGTAGTTTCAAAACACCCTCCCATATCTACGCTTACATCAATGATCACTGCTCCCTTTTTCATGTTCTCAACCATGGTCTTGGTCACGATAATAGGGGAGCGGTTGCTGCCTCTTACAGCACCAATTGCCACATCGCAACGCCTTAATGCTTTGAGTAAGTTTTTTGGTTGAATAGTAGAAGTATACAAAGTTTGACCCACATTAGATTGTAGGTTACGAAGTTTGGTTATTGAGCTATCAAATACTTTTACATTTGCACCTAGTCCTAAGGCAGAACGAACTGCAAATTGCCCCACAGTTCCGGCACCAATAACAACTACTTCAACAGGAGGAACCCCGCTTATATTGCCAAAGAGCAAACCATTTCCTTTTTTTGCATTTACCATAAGCTCGGCTGCAATTAAAACTGAGGCAGTTCCGGCAATCTCGCTAAGGGCCTTTACTGCTGGATAACTATGATCTTCATCTTTAATAAATTCGAAGGCGAGTGCAGTGATCTTTTTTTTAGCCAGGGCTTGGAAATAACTTTTTTGACGGGTTTTTAATTGAAGCGCAGAAATTAGAACCGTCTTGGGATTGATCAATTCCAGTTCCTCCATAGTAGGAGGTTCTACTTTTAAGATTGTAGGGCAGCCAAATATTTTTTTAGTGTCATTAGAAAGTTGAGCCCCTGCTTCACTATAGTCCCTATCACTGAAACCGGCTTCAGAACCAGCCCCTTTTTCAACCAGAACTTTATGTCCGTTAGCCACTACCGCAGCCACAGCATCAGGAGTCAGGCAGATTCTTTTTTCCTGAAAGTAAGTTTCTTTGGGAATACCTATAAAGAGTTCTCCTTTTTGTTTGCTTATTTCCAATGTCTCTTCTTGCGGAAGAAGTTGCGCTCTTGTAAAAGGTGATTTTGGTGTAGCCATAACTGTTAGGTTGACTTTACCAAGTTACATATTTAATTCGAAATGTTAAAGGAATATGTTTAGCGGAATAAATCCCTTATTTGTTGCCATAGAGTTTTCTTTTCCATCAGATCTTCTTCAAATGACTTAAGATCGTTACCTCTTATTTGGTTAAATAAACGAGCGCGAATTAGATATACGACGGGCACAAGAATCATCATTAATGGTAAAATATACACCAATTCAAGCTCATCTAAATCCTTACTTTCATTTATTACACCCCACAATTGAAAGGAATACATCGCAATGGGCACCAAAATAATCCAGTGCCACCAATGTTTGCAAGTAAAGAACCAAAGAAGTAAAAGATATAGTGGGACTAATTTATTCACTATGTACCACATGAAATCAAAGAAGGAGTAAAATGCGGTTTCAGCTTCAAAAAAAGAAGTTTCCCAGATTTGTACTTCTGGGAAACTTTTATATGAATAAAATATTAAAGGTGATATAGCGATAAAAAAAACAATGATACCACCTTGAAACAATGATTTTCTACCCGTTTTGTGCAGGGCGGTTTCGGTCTCTATCGACTTGTTGTTCTGTTTGTCCATCTTCAATGTTCTCAGGAGTACAGGATGCGAATGTTCCTAATCCTAAAATTGCTACGATCATAAGGGTTTTTGCTACTTTCATAATACTTGTGTTTGTGAGGTTTATATTACAAACCTAGCACGAAAAAAGACAAGTATTTCAATTAAGTTGTTCGTATCTTTATTAGTTAAAGTTTTGGCAAATATTTGCCTTCTCTTTAGACTATTGCGATTTGGGGCAACTCATTAAAAAGGGTAGTAAATTTCTATGTTAATCGTCTCAATTTTAACTCACTGGCGTTACATTTATTGTTCTACTTCCGTTAGTATTCTTTAATATTTTTATTTGGGTATTCTCTTCCGGGATAAGATTTTTTATTTTTTCGGGCCATTCTATTAAATTCCAATGTCCGGAATAAAAATAATCTTCTACTCCTATGTCTAAAGCCTCCTCTTCACTCTCCAATCTATAGAAATCGAAATGATACACTTTATCATTCTCTAATTCATATTCATTCACTATTGAGAATGTTGGACTGCTCAATACATCTTTTACACCAAGTTTCTTTGCTAATTCTTTGATAAGTGTTGTTTTACCTACTCCCATGTCACCATAAAACAAGAGAGTCTTATTGGTAATTTCCGATAGCACTTTACCGGCAATTTGCGGTAAATCATTCAGTGTATAGGTCATGTTCATAAGTGTGGGTTGCAGGCAAATATAAACAAATATTCCGTTTATAGACTCAGAATATCGATGAACGGCATGTTAATAGGAATAATCTTACAATTATTTTGGATCGAGTACCGCAAAGGGTATTATAACTTCCTCAAGTGATACCCCACCATGCTGATAAGTGTTGCGGAAATAACTTACATAATGGTTGTAATTGTTAGGGTATGCAAAAAACAAATCCCCTTTGGCGAAAATAAATGAACTGCTCATATTAATCGACGGTAAGTGGATAGATTTGGGATCCTTCGCTGCCAAAACATCCTTTTCTTCATAGGTCAAACTCTTTCCTGTTTTATACCGTAAGTTTAAACTGGTTTGTTTGTCTCCAATTACCTTGGAAGGATTTTTCACATTAATTGTTCCATGATCTGTGGTTACTATAAGTTTAAACCCTAAACCGGAAGCTTGTTGGATTATCTCCATCAGTGGAGAATTCTTAAACCAACTCTGAGTCAGTGAGCGATATGCTTTGTCGTTAGACGCTAATTCTTTGATCACCTCCATCTCTGTCTTTGAATGCGATAACATGTCCACAAAATTATACACGACCACTGTTAAATCTTCGTCCTTATGACTTTTGAAATTTTCAACAAGTCGTTTCCCTTGCTTTAAACTCGATATTTTATGGTAGCTCCATTTTAAATTTAGTCCCAGACGTTTTAATTGCGCCGCTAGAAACTCTTCTTCATGTAAGTTTTTACCTCCCTCATCAGTATCGTTTAACCATAGATCTGGATGTAATTTTTCCATATCACTTGGCATTAATCCGCTAAAAATAGCATTACGGGCATACTGTGTAGCCGTTGGAAGAATTCCATAGTACATCTCCTCACTCTTCTTCTTATAGTTATTATTTAGGAAAGGTTCAAAAGCCTTCCATTGATCATACCTAAGATTATCCACAACAATTAAGAGGGTAGGGGTCCCATCTTTCTTTAATTCCGGAACAACTTTTTCTCTAAATATTGTGTGAGACATAATTGGGGCGTCTTCAGGATTCTCAAACCATTTAGGATAATTCTTGTCAATAAACTTGCAGAATTGTGTATTTGCCTCATTTTTTTGTGATTCCAGGATTTCAAACATTCCGGAATCTTCAATATTTTCAAGTTCTAATTCCCAATACACCAATTTTTGATACATCTCTGCCCATTCCTCAAATGAATTCACCATAGAAAGATCCATAGCAATCTTTCTAAACTCTTGTTGATAGTTCGAAGTCGTCTTCTCAGAGATCAACCTTGAATGATCTAAATTCTTTTTTAAACTAAGTAAAATTTGATGCGGATTTACAGGTTTAATCAGATAATCGGCTATTTTTGAGCCTATTGCTTCCTCCATTATATACTCTTCCTCGCTCTTGGTGATCATAACCACAGGCAAAGATGCCCGATGTTCTTTTAGTTCTGCTAAAGTCTCCAGGCCTGTAAGGCCGGGCATGTTTTCATCTAAGAAAACAATGTCGAAGTTTTGGTTTTTGATTTCCTCTAAAGCTTCTGTTCCACTCTGAGCGGTTGTTACCTTATAGTTTTTACTTTCCAGAAAGATAATATGCGGTTTTAGTAAATCTATCTCATCATCTACCCATAGTACTTTTATGTCGCTCATATATGTATATTTGTTATTTAAATTTTGAAGCACTGTATTATTTTCAGCTTCAGCATTATTGATCAAAATTAATTGGTAAATGCCCCAGTTGGCGAGAGATTTATATTAATTAAAAGTTAAAGTTTGAATCACCAAAACAAGCTCAAAATAGTAAACGATCCAATCTATGGTTTTATTACCATTCCTAATTCGCTAATTTTCGAATTAATTGAGCATCCTTTCTTTCAAAGATTAAGGAGGATATCGCAAATGGGAATGTCTTACCTGGTGTATCCGGGTGCACATCATACCCGTTTCCACCATGCGCTGGGAGCAATGCATTTAATGCAAAAAGCAATACAAATCCTTTGTAATAAGGGAGTTGAAATATCTGAAGAGGAAAAAAACGGACTGCTAGTTGCCATATTATTACATGATATTGGGCACGGACCATTTTCTCACGCCATGGAACACAGCATTGTTGAAAACATCAGTCATGAAGAAATATCGCTCCTTTTTATGGAGTCGTTGAACCGAAATTTTAACAACAGATTAACGCTTGCAATCACAATCTTCAAAAATGAATACCATCGAGAATTTATGCATCAGCTCATTGCAAGTCAGATGGACATGGATCGCCTCGATTATCTTCGTCGAGATAGTTTTTATACCGGGGTTAGTGAGGGTTCCGTAAATTCAGAACGTATTATTGCTATGCTCAATGTGAAAAACGACCAACTAGTCGTTGAAGAAAAGGGTATTTATTCAGTTGAGAAATTCATTGTGGCGAGACGATTTATGTACTGGCAGGTTTACCTTCATAAAACCGGCATTGTAGCCGAACAGTTACTTACACGTGTTCTAAAGCGCGCAAAAGAGTTAACGCTTGCAGGTAAAGAATTACCGGCGAGTGAAGCACTTTCTTTTTTTCTGAAAAACTCCATTTCCAGTGAAGATTTTTCAGAAGATATATTAAATACATTTTCTAAACTTGATGATTATGATGTTGTTTCAGCAATGAAAGCTTGGACGACCTCCGAAGATTTTGTGCTTAGCGAGCTTTCCAAGATGCTTTTAAATCGAAATCTACTGAGAATTAAAATGAAGAAGAATCCAATAACTTCAGAAAAAATAGAGGAAAAAATAAACTTTGTGATGAAAAAGCACAACCTTTCTGAAACTGAAGCATCTTATTTTGTATTCACCGGGGAAATTTTCAATCAGGCATACAACATGGAGCAGGATACGATTGATCTACTCACAAAGACCGGAAAAGTAATAGATGTCGCAAAAGCTAGTGATCAACTAAACTTAAAAGCCTTGTCTAAAAGAGTCATTAAATATTATCTATGTTATCCTAAAGGGAATTACTAATCCTTTTTTTCTATTTTTGCAAGAATGAAATTTAAATATATACATATAATTAAGTCTTCAAAAACCTTATTTAGCTGTATTGCCTTTCAAACCGAAACTAAAAAATGAAATTTACAGCCGCCCAAATAGCAGGGATTTTAGAGGGAGAAGTAGAAGGAAATGCGAATATTGAAGTATCTAAACTTGCAAAAATTGAAGAGGGTAGCGAGGGTAGTTTAACCTTCTTAGCCAACCCAAAATATACACCTTATATTTATACGACTAGAGCCTCAATTACAATTGTGAGCAAGGATTTCGTTGCAGAAAATAATATCACGACAACTTTGATTAGAGTGGAAGATGCCTATAAGTCATTTTCAAAGCTATTGGCATATTATAATGAAGTAAAGAATAATAAGACAGGCATTGAACAACCTGTGTATGTTTCTAAAAGTGCTAAGTATGGTGAGTCTATATATTTAGGAGCTTTTGCATACATAGGAGAAAATGTGAGTATTGGCGATAATGTAAAAATCTATCCTTATGTCTATGTAGGAGATAATGTCACTATTGCCGATAATGTAGTTGTCTTTGCAGGTGCAAAAATATATTCAGAAACGGTCATTGGAAAAAACAGTGTAATACATAGTGGTGCTATTGTTGGTGCCGACGGATTTGGTTTTTCCCCAAATGAGAGAGGGGAATTTATTAAAGTACCACAAACCGGGAATGTAATAATTGAAGAGAATGTTGATATAGGTGCAGGAACAACTATTGACCGGGCTACGCTTGGCTCAACTATCATTAGGAGAGGAGTGAAACTGGATAATCAGATTCAAATCGCACATAATGTCGAGATTGGTGAAAACACTGTTATTGCTGCTCAAACCGGTATTGCAGGTTCCACTAAAATTGGTAAAAATTGTATGATTGGCGGTCAGGTGGGTATTGTAGGTCATATTAACATTGGTAACAACGTTCGAATCCAAGCACAAAGTGGAATTGGTAGAAATGTTAAGGACAATGAAACTCTGCAAGGATCACCGGCATTGAATTATGGCGACTTCAATAAAAGCTATGTGCATTTTAAAAATCTTCCGAAAATAATGGACCGATTTAATACCTTTGAAAAAAACAATAACGATGAGTGATGCTATAGTAAAACAGCGCACAATAGGTAAGGAAATTTCGCTTACCGGAGTTGGATTACATACTGGAAAAGAAGTAACATTAACTTTTAAACCTGCACCCGAAAATTACGGTTACGCCTTTGTTCGTGTCGATTTAGAAGGAAATCCCGTGATTGAAGCGGATGCCAACTACGTGGTAAATACTCAGCGGGGTACAAATCTCGAAAAATTAGGTGTTAGAATTCAAACATCAGAACATGTACTGGCTGCATTGGTGGGAATGGAAGTAGACAATTGTATGATGGAATTGAATGCTTCTGAGCCACCTATAATGGATGGATCTTCAAAATTCTTTGTTGAAGCAATCGAAAAAGCGGGAATTGTAGAACAAGAGATGCCAAGAGAGGAATACATAGTGACTGAAGTAATCTCCTATATCGATGAGTCTTCCGGTAGTGAGATTATTGTGATGCCTTCCGATGAATATCAGGTTACCACAATGGTGGATTTTGGCACAAAAGTTTTGGGTACTCAAAATGCTTCTTTAAAACATATATCCGATTTCAAAAAAGAAATTTCTAATGCTCGTACTTTTAGCTTTCTCCATGAGATTGAAATGCTATTAGAAAACGGACTAATTAAAGGAGGGGATCTTAATAATGCTATAGTCTATGTAGATAAAGAACTTTCTCCAGCAACAATGGAAAAGTTGCGTGATGCCTTCGGAAAAGATCAGATTTCAGTAAAACCTAACGGAATTCTTGATAATCTTACGCTACATCACCCCAATGAAGCTGCCAGACATAAACTTTTAGATGTTATTGGCGACCTTGCATTGATTGGTACGCGAATACGTGGGAAAGTTATTGCGAACAAACCAGGCCATTCTGTCAATACGCAATTCGCGAAAAAATTGTCAAAAATTATTAAACTTGAAAGCAGAAATAAGGTTCCACAGTTCGACCTGAATAAAACTCCACTCAAAGACGTAAACCAGATTATGGAAATGCTGCCACACCGGCCGCCGTTTCTCTTTGTAGATAAAATATTAGAATTATCTGATGGTCACGTGGTAGGACTTAAAAACGTCACTATGAACGAACCATTCTTCGTTGGTCATTTTCCCGGAGCACCGGTGATGCCAGGAGTATTAATTGTTGAAGCTATGGCCCAAACAGGAGGTATACTGGCATTAAGTACTGTTCCCGATCCGGAGAATTATCTTACCTATTTCATGAAGATTAACAATGTGAAATTTAAACAGCAAGTTAATCCCGGAGATACTCTTATATTTGATTTAAAACTTATGTCTCCTATCCGTCGTGGAATTGTTCTTATGAACGGACAAGCATATGTGGGTAATAAGATTGTAGCCGAAGCAGAATTAATGGCGCAGATCGTTAAAACTAAAAACAATTAAATGAACCAGCCATTAGCATACGTCCACCCGGATGCCAAAATTGCGAAAAATGTAGTAATAGAACCGTTTACAACCATTCATAGCAATGTTGTTATCGGTGAAGGAACTTGGATAGGTTCTAATGTAACAATCATGGAAGGCGCTCGTATTGGAAAGAATTGTAATATTTTCCCGGGAGCCGTTATCAGTGCGATACCTCAAGACCTTAAATTCAACGACGAAGACACTACCGCCGAGATTGGCGATGGAACAACCATTAGAGAATATGTAACCATTAATCGTGGCACCTCAGATAGAGGGAAGACGGTAATCGGTAAAAACTGTTGGATTATGGCTTATTGCCATATCGCACATGACTGTATTGTAGGGGATAATTGTATTTTCTCTAATAATAGTACGCTGGCGGGGCATATTACCGTAGGTGATTATGTAGTTTTGGCAGGAATGACCGCCGTACATCAATTTTGTATGATCGGTAACCACGCATTTGTAACCGGAGGTTCCTTGGTTCGTAAGGATGTACCTCCTTTTGTAAAGGCAGCGAGAGAGCCACTTTCATATGTTGGTATTAATTCAATCGGACTCCGAAGAAGAGGATTTACACCAGAGAAAATACGTGAGATCCAGAATATATACAGGTTACTTTATCAAAGAAATTATAACAACACTCAAGCTTCAGAAATTATTGAGGCCGAAATGGAAGCTACTCCGGAAAGAGACGAAATTCTTCAGTTTATAAAAAATTCGAAGAGAGGAATCATGAAGGGGTATTTCAGTAATAGTTAATAGTAGGTTTTATTCAGAAATAGTTTAAATTTAAAGATTCCCGCTTGCGCGGACAAAAATATGGCAACAAGCTCAGACATCAGAAAAGGATTGTGTATTAAATACAACAACGATATTTATAAAATTATCGAATTCTTACACGTGAAGCCCGGTAAAGGTCCTGCATTTGTAAGAACCAAGTTAAAAAGTGTAACTTCAGGAAAAGTTATAGATAATACTTTTTCTGCAGGGCATAAGATCGATGACGTACGTGTAGAAACACATAAATTTCAGTTTCTATATAATGAAGGTGATTTTTATCACTTTATGAATACTGAAGATTATACGCAGATTCGTTTACTTAAAGAAGCGCTGGATACACCCGAATTAATGAAGGAAGGTGAAATAGTTACAGTAATTATCAATACTGAAGACAACGCACCACTTTCAGTCGAAATGCCTGCACACGTTATATTGGAGGTAACATCCACAGAACCCGGTGTGAAAGGAAATACTGCTACGAATGCAACAAAACCTGCAGTTGTTGAAACAGGAGCCGAAGTTAATGTACCCTTATTTATTAACGAAGGAGATAAAATTCGTATTGATACAGAGAAAGGGCAGTATCAGGAACGTATGAAGGAATAAAACTAAAAGATGAAATTTAAAACCCCACAAACACTCGCGCAAATTGCCTCCATCCTTAATTGCGATTATGTTGGAGATGCCGATTTTCCTGTGCTGGGGATGAATGAGATTCATGTGGTTAGACCCGGAGACATTGTTTTTGTCGATCACCCGAAATATTACGATAAAGCCCTCCAATCTCAAGCCACTATAATTCTTATTAATAAGCAAGTGGATTGCCCTAAGGGCAAAGCTTTATTAATTTCTGAAGACCCTTTT
>CBDUGY010000104.1:0-10598 GCA_965367015.1 uncultured Ulvibacter sp. | reverse complement strand
AACACAGCTAGCGCTGTTTAATTTTTTGTTTTCAGAAAATCCTTAAAAGCAAGCTTTACGAATTTTCTGAAAACAAAAAATCCGTATCTCTCGATACGGATTTTTCTATTTAATGTGGGCGCTGAGGGATTCGAACCCCCGACCCCTTGGGTGTAAACCAAGTGCTCTGAACCAACTGAGCTAAGCGCCCTTGCTTTGTTAGCGGTTGCAAATATAAGACTGTTTTTAATACCGACAAATAAAAAATTGAATTAAATCAAAATCTTTATCATTTGTATCTCAAAAAACTCATCCTGATTAATACCTAATTATTTTCAATTACGCTTCCTTCACAATATGTACGTCGCGCTGCGGAAATGGGATGGATATACCTGCCGATTCTAAACGCGTTTTTGCTTCTTCAACAGTGTAGAATTTTATATTCCAAAAGTCTTCAACCCTGGCCCAGAAACGAACCGAAAGATTTACCGCACTATCCCCTAATTCGGTCACAACAACCATGGGCATTTTTCCTTCTTCTTTTAAAATCAATTCCTGCTCGTTTAATAGTTGAAGTAAAATATCTTTGGCCATTTTTATATCGCTATCATACGAAATTCCAATCGTCCATCCTTCACGTCGGACACCTTCCACAGTAAAGTTTATAATACTTTCATTAGACAATTTACCGTTGGGTATAATTGCCTGTTGATTCCCAAATGTGAGTAATTTTGTTGTGAAAATACTGATTTCCTTAACCGTTCCTTCCACTCCTTGCGCTTTAATAAAATCGCCTACTTTGAATGGCTTAAACAATAGTATCAAAACTCCACCTGCAAAGTTAGCAAGTGATCCCTGTAATGCCAGACCAATGGCGAGACCTGCTGCCCCAACAATAGCTATTAATGAAGCAGATTCAACCCCAAGTTGAGTGATAACAAGTACAAACAGCACCACCTTGAGTGTCCAGTTAATAAAATCGCCCAGAAATTTTTCCAACGTAAGATCATAATCCTTCCTCTCGAAGAATTTGCGAACCAGCTTGTTTATAACTCTAATAATCCAAAGTCCAACAACTGTTATAATTAGAGCCGCAATTAAACTTGGCGCAAATTCCCAAAACCACTTGATCGCATTGTCTATGTGCTCCTGATAGTCGTTAAATATGTCCATTCTTTTTTTTTGCAAAGATTATCACTTGTGCTTAAACTGCATAACAATTGACGCTAAAGTTATGTTAACAGCACTAAAGAACCTCCGCCACTACAAAAGTACTTCCGCCTACAAAGACGAGGTCATCACTTTTTGCTGCTTCTAATGCGGTTTTATAAGCATCTGTAACTGAAAAATAACTTTTACCGTATAGATTATATTGCGCAGCTCTTTCTTTAAGATCTGAAGCATTTAATCCTCGCGGAACGTTTGGTTTACAGAAATAATAAATTGCTTCCTTTGGAAATAAAGGGAATATTAAATCAAGATCTTTATCATCTACAGTTCCTAAAACGATATGCATGGTTTTGTAGGTTTCGGCTTGTAATTGACTTAAAACTTGCATCAATCCTTCCTTGTTGTGGGCAGTGTCGCAGATTACTTTCGGTTTAAAACTCAAAACCTGCCAACGACCTAATAGCCCGGTATTTTTAATGACACTTTTTAGACCGGTTTTAATATTTTCTTCGGAAAAAACCCATCCTTTGTTTTTCAAAATCGTCAGGGTTGTAAGTACCGTCTTAATGTTCTTTTCTTGATAGTTTCCTTTTAAATCTGATGTATATTTCTGAAACGATTCATCTTCAGCGAAATATATAGGAGCATCTTTTGCTGATGCTATTGTTTTAAAAACTTCTTTTGTTTCGGAAACTGATTCTCCAATAACTACAGGAACCTCATGTTTTATTATCCCGGCCTTTTCAGAAGCAATTGCCTGAAGGGTGGAACCTAAAAATCGTGTATGATCTAAACCTATATTTGTAATAACCGATACCTCCGGACTAACAATATTTGTACTATCTAACCTACCGCCCATTCCTACTTCTATAATAGCGATTTCCACCTTTTCTTTTCTGAAATAATCAAAAGCCAAACCAACGGTCATTTCAAAAAATGAGAGCATATTTTCTTCAAAAAATAACTTATGTTGTGAAACAAATGCCGAAATATTTCGCTTCGGAATCATTTTTCCATTAATTTTTATGCGCTCCCGAAAATCTTTCAAATGAGGAGAGGTGTACAAACCAACTTTATATCCTGCTTCTTGAAATATTGAAGCCAACATATGGCTCGTAGAACCTTTACCATTGGTTCCCGCCACGTGGATACTCCTAAACGAGCACTCCGGGTTGTCTAAATATGCTGCTAATTTGAGCGTATTTTTTAAATCGGCTTTATAAGCAGCTTGCCCCACACGTTGATACATGGGTAATTGAGAAAATAGCCACGAAATGGTATCAGAATAATTGATGGCTTCTATCTAATTTTTAATAAATTTCTTAGAAATAATCTTTCCATCGGTCTCAACACGAATGAAATAAATTCCCGGATGAATATCGCCAACATGAATTCTCGATTCCATGTGCCTCAGTTGTCCCGAAAGCAAAGCTCTCCCGTTTATGTCATAAATATTATAGGTTGTACTGTCTCCTAAATATTTCAGCCGAATATTAATTTCATCACTAGCGGGAATCGGATAAACCATCACATTTGCTGAATTAAATTCCTCAATGCCTAATTCCCCTACCTGAATCTTGTAAGCAGACCGACCATAAGTAGCTGCATATACAAAAGCACCATTCAATTTATAATGTAAATCCGGGACAACAACATTAGGCATTCCTTCACCAAATGGTTCCCAATCTCCTCCCGGATTTGATGCGCGCAGCACACCTATATCGGTTGCTAATACGATTCCTTCAAAAGTGGTTACTTCAAGGTCATTTACAGGGATATCGGGTAAATTTGTAGTAATATCGGTCCAATTCGCTCCAAAGTCACTACTGTAAAAAATATGTCCGTCGTCCTCTCCAAAGCGATACCCTGAATAAGTTACATATACGGCACTTGCATCAAATGGGTCGGCTAACACCTTTGTAACCCATCGATTTGGTAATGTAGCCGAAAGTTCTGTCCAACTTGTACCTCCATTTTGAGTCACCCATACATTTCCGTCGTCGGTACCGGCATAAATTACATCACTATTTAAAGGAGAAACGTCTATACTGGTGACAGTTCCAAATGCAAGATTTCCGGTGTGGGGGCCATCACTTAGATCAGGGCTGATTGCCCCCCAATTTAACGCAGCATTCGTTGTTTGATAAACTCTTTGCGTACCATAATATAAAATTTGTGAATTATTCGGGTCGAAGGTGATAGGGGTGTTCCAGTTCTTTCTATCTCCCGAAGCTATTCCGGTGGTTGCGTTAGTAAAGGTGCCACCGTTGTTAACCGATTTTCTGAGAAAACCATTTTGTGAAAGTGAATAGATTACATTGGTATCATTTGGGTCTACGAGAGGTTGAAAACCATCTCCCCCATCAATTATGTTCCAATCACTTAAACCGCCCGTAACGGTCCGGCTGGTACTATTATCCTGAGCTCCACCATAAATTTTATTTCTATTACTATGGTCTACGTACATTCTATAGAACTGCGTGATCGGTAATGTAACATCCTTGGTTGAAGTCACTCCATCGTCTGTGCTATAATACAAACCCCCGTCATTACCTAGAAGCACTTCATTGGGAGCCATTGTATTAAATGCCATAGCATGTTGATCTACATGTACTCCGGGGAAAGTCGTCCCCCAGTTATTACCACCATCTGTAGATTTTTGCGGAATGAATCCAATGTTATAAATCGTATTTTCATCGAATGGATCAATTACTATACCTCGAAACCACCAGTGAAAACCTACATTGGTCAACTGACTTGAATTTACCTGCGTCCAATTATCACCTCCATCGGCGGTTCTGTACACTCCAATAATGCTACCCTCTTCATCTAAAATTCGAGTATAAAGCACATTAGGATTCGATAAAGAAATATCTATGCTTATCCGACCTAATTCTACAGGAGTCGAAGGTAGCCCATTAGTAAGTATTGTCCAGTTTTCACCTCCATCTAAAGATCTGTATATTCTTGAGGCCTCACCGCCATAATCGCGACGATTCGGACGTCGAACACGTTCCCAGCTAGCGGCATATACAATGTCCCCATTTAACGGATGAATAGCCATATCGATTATTCCTGTAGAATCATTGACAAATAGTTTTTGCTCCCAGGTTGTGCCGCCATCAGTAGTTCGATAAACTCCACGATTGCTGTCGTTTCTGAATAGTGGTCCCATGGTACCTACGAAAACTGTATTGTCATCATTAGGATCGATTAAGACCTTTCCTACACTGCCCACATCAGGCAAACCTTTACTCTCCCATGTCATCCCGGCATCAACACTTTGGTAAATACCGTCCCCATCATACGCTAATGATCCTCCGCCAGCGTTTACTTCACCGGTTCCTACCCAAATAATATCGGTATCATTTTTAGAAATTTCAATATCTCCAATGGAAAGCATTTCCTGATCGTCAAATATAGGAGCCCAATTCGCCCCTCCGTCGGAAGTTTTAAAGATCCCCCCGGATGCTGCTCCCACATAAAAAGTATCGGCGTCATCTATCGGAATTTCAATGTCGGTTATTCGTCCACCTATATTTACCGGCCCTACGAACTCCCAATCAATCGATGCATTATTTCTAGGAACAAGTGCTTTTTTCCATTGAATTGCCTCACGATACGCTTCTGTTTTAAGCACACCTGAAGGATAAGCTCTTTGCATAAACATAAAATCGTGTGGTAATTTGTCTGTATCTTCTTCGGAAAGTTTCCCGTCTGAATTACTTGTGCAGGAAAGGATTAACAAAAGTAGTAATCCAAATAGAGTAAGATTTTTCATAGCATCTTAATTTAATGAATCTAAAGATACTGAAAAATACAGCTGTAAATTTGTGAAATAATTAATCGGAAAGACTGAATTTATAAATGATCTTTCCTATTTGTTTTGCCGGTGCTTTGTCGTCGCTGTTGAAACGTGTTGCTAAAGCCGCGCGTTTAGCTGGCTCTAACAAACATCTGGAGTTGTTAGTCGTTCCGCGTACGCCTGCAGTGGCGTTGATCACTTTTCCGTTGCGATCTACTTCAATGCTCACTACAACGGTTCCTGCTTCGTTGCAGTCCTGAACAAATTTCTCTTTGTTCAATGCTTTACGACCCCCCAAAAGGTAGTTACCATCGCCATCGAGTCCTTTTCCGGTTCCGTAGTAACTTTGCGCATTCGGATCACCATTTGGGTCGCCCTTATCACCGGGAGTATCATCGTTGCCTTCGCCTCCTTTTGCGGTACCGTCACTTTTCGGTCCGTTGATTAAACTTGAAAGCGCATCGCTCGTAGATTTATCAGGTTTAGGGTCCGGCTTTTTCGGTGGTTCTTTTTTCGGCTCAATCTTCTTTGGAGTTTCAACCTGTTCCTTTTTCACGACTTCCTTCTTAATTACAGGAGCATCTTCATTATCCTGAGTAACGACGTCTTCTTTTATTTCAGATTTCGGTTGTGCTACTGGCTCTGGCTGACTTTGTTTAGGCGCCGATTTGATTGCCTCTGTGGGTTGTATGTTACCACTTCCTGTTTCGGTAGTTCCGAAATTAACGGCAATGCCGTTTTCGGGAGGAGGGTCGAGATATGTTAGACCTACATAAAACAACAAAAGTAGGATCAACAGGTGTAGAATTACCGTGATCGTCATACTCTTTTTCTTATGTTCTGTGTCTAGTATAGACATGAGGCGTGAGATTTTAAATCTGAAATTCAGTAAAAGTTATTTCTGAATCAATTAGGTCTTACTGCTAAAACGACTTTAAAGTTATTTTTATTGGCGATATCCATTACAAAAACAGCATCTTCAATAGGGACGCCTTCTTCAGCGCGTAATATAATTGTTGGTTCATCCTGTCCGGCCAGTATACTCCGCAATTCTTTTTCAATACCGTATTCGCTCACTCGCTCTTTATTCACATAGTAAGCGCCATCTTTGGTTATGCTAACTGAAGCCTTTTGGACATTCGTACTTTTACCTTTCGCTTTTGGTAGGATTAAATCTAACGCATCGGGTGTAATAGCCGGTGAGGTTAGTAAAAAGAACACCAATAACAGAAACACGATATCTGTCATGGAACTCATACTAAACTCGGCACTCACCTTATTTCTTCCTCGTAAATTCATTAAGCGGGCTCATTTAAAATATCCAAGAAATCTACTGCCGTGGCTTCCATTTGATGCACCACTTTATCTGTTCTCACGACAATATGGTTGTAGCCCATATATGCAATAATACCTACTATAAGTCCTGCAACGGTGGTGGTCATTGCTGTATAAATACCTTCCGCAAGAGTTCCCATTTCTGCCTGACCGCTACTGGTTGCCAGTTGGTGAAAAGCTAATACCATTCCAATTACTGTTCCCAAGAAACCAATCATGGGTGCTGCACCGGCAATCGTAGCCAGAATACTTACATTTTTTTCGAGTTTATAGACCTCCAATCGGCCTGCATTTTCGATTGCCGTATTTATATCATCTAGGGGACTCCCAATACGAGAGATTCCTTTTTCGGTAAGTCTCGAAACAGGTGTGTTATGTGTAGCACACAATACTTTGGCAGCCTGGACATTTCCGGAAGCTACATTATCACGTATTTGATTCATAAAATTGCTATCCATTTTGGAAGCAGCCTTTATCGCAAATAATCGTTCAAAATAAATATAGACCGCGATAAACAATAGAACAAAGAGAATTCCAATGATGACTTGACCCCCGAGGCCGCCATTCATGAGTAATTCCATTATCGAGAGTGTTTTTTCTTCAACGATTGGCTCAAGATCTTGTGTTGCGTCTTGAACGCCGTCTTGAAGTAAGAAGTTAAGCATAGATTACTTTTGTTTTTTCTTCCGAAGCATAACTACGGAAAGTGAGAGATTTTGTTGTTTAATATTTAGGCTTGATGCATTTCATTCAGAATAACGAAAATCATAGCTTAAAATTGTTAGGTATGATGAAATAGAACTCTTTCGAATAATAAAAATACTCCGGCACCGGCAATAAACCCAAGAAAAGCCAACCAAGTTATTTTTTTAAGATACCAGATAAAGTCTATTCGCTCCATTCCCATTGCTGCAACACCAGCGGCAGAACCTATGATAAGCATACTTCCACCCGTACCGGCAGAATAGGCTATAAAATGCCACAAAACCGAATCTATTGGCAAATCGTACATTCCAATAGAAGCTGCAACTAATGGCACGTTATCAATAATTGCAGATAAAATACCCAACAATATAATCACAATATCCTGATTTGGAATAGCTCTTTGTAGCACTTCGGCAACGTAGCGAAGTGTCCCAACTTCCTCTCCATTAACAACGCCATACACAAGGCTTTCTAGCCCAGCCACAGCCATTAAAATACCAAGGAAGAAAAGAATGCTTGAAATTTCAATACGCGACAAAGCTTTATGTGCAGAATACAAATGCTTTCTTTCCTTGCTGAAATCTTCTTCGGGATGAATATATTCTGAAACTAGCCACACCACACCCAAAGCCAGCATCATTCCCATATAGGGCGGCAAATGGGTTAAGGTTTTAAACACGGGAACGGAAACAATCATTCCCAGACCTAAAAAAAGCATCGTTTTACTGCTTAAAAGAGCTCCTTCGTCCTTGTCTTCACGAGCATCAACCTCTATATTTCCTCGGAAAGCCGGCATATAGCTCGCAATTAGAAACGGTAACGCAAAACACACAATAGAAGGTATTACTACATATTCAATAAGACCAGCTGCAGATACTTTCTTAGCAATCCACAACATCGTTGTCGTCACATCGCCAATAGGAGACCAAGCCCCACCAGCATTAGCTGCAATAACCACCATTGCGGCATACCAAATCCTGTCTTCTCTTCTGTGAATCAACTTTCTCAGCAATGTAATCAAAACGATAGTAGCCGTAAGGTTATCTATAATTGCAGAAAGGAAAAATGCAAGTATTCCAATAATCCACAAAAGCCTTCTCTTGCTCTTGGTTTTAACAGCGCTTTTCAATACTTCAAATCCACGGTGAAGGTCAATAATCTCAACAATCGTCATTGCTCCAATAAGAAAAATAAGGATTTCAGCGGTTTTTCCTAAATGATGAAGAAGTGTGCCCTCAAAACCTTCCATGGCGTGTTCACCACCACTTAGAAAATTAAATGCCTGTTCCTCGGTGTTGATTACATCAAACCAACCACTTGTGAAACCTATGGCCAAAACCGCCCAGATTAATGATGCCATGATAAGGGCAGGGACAGTTTTGTCCAGTTTTAAAGGATGTTCCAAAGTGATGGAAAGGTATCCTATTACGAAAATTAAAATGATTATTGATGTCATACTACAATTGGTTACAGTTAATTATATTAATTGCTTCAAAGCAATTTCAAAAGCGGTTTTGCTGATGTTTGTTTTAGTACTATTGTTGTCAAATGTATTCTGAATAGCGTTTTTGATGGTGATGGAAGTATCGTTAAAAATAGCTTCATCTGTCATTTGCACTTTGCGTTCCATAAAATATGCGAACACACGTGCCATACCACAGTTACTGATGAAATCTGGAATCAAACTTACGCGCTCGTCCGTAAATTCCATAATGGGGCCGAAGAAAATCTCTTTGTCGGCAAATGGAACATTCGCGCCACAACTAATCACTTCTAGCCCAGTCTCTATCATCTCTGAAATCTGTTCTTGAGTAACCAATCTTGAAGCTGCACAAGGTGCAAAAATTTCGGTTTCGAGCTTCCAGATTTTTTCGTTTATTTCTTCAAAAGGAATCATGTTTTTCGCAACTAAAGTATTCCCATTCTTATTAAGGAACAATTGCTTTATTTCTTCAAAAGAAAAACCGTCTTTGTTGATGATTCCTCCATCTCGGTCAATGATGCCCACAATTTTGGCCCCCATTTGTGAAAGATAGTAAGCCGCAGAAGCGCCCACATTTCCAAAACCTTGGATAACCGCGCGTTTTCCCTTTACACTTCCACCGTAAATATCGTAATAATGATGTACCGCCTCAGCAACACCATAACCGGTAATCATATCGGCCACGGTATATTTTCGGGAAACATCGGGAGAATAATTTACATTCTCCAAAACCTTTATCACGCCTTGGCGCAACTGGCCAATTCTATTAATTTTATCTGCTTCCGTCGGCGAAAAATGTCCATTAAAAACTCCCTCCTGCGGATGCCAAACACCACTCTGTTCAGTCATCGGAATCACTTCGTGAATTTCGTCAACGTTTAAGTCGCCACCGGTGCCGTAATAAGCTTTCAACAAAGGCGAAACGGCTTTAAACCAACGTTCCAACACCCCTTTTTTGCGCGGGTCCGAAGGATCAAAATTGATCCCGCTTTTGGCCCCACCAATTGCGGGCCCGGCCACGGTGAACTTTACTTCCATGGTTTTTGCGAGCGAGAGTACTTCGTTTGAGTCAAGCCCTTTTCGCATACGGGTGCCACCGCCGGCAGCACCGCCTCGCAAGGAGTTGATGACCGTCCAACCTTCGGCTTCGGTTTCGGGGTCATTCCAGTGAAAAACTATTTCGGGATCTTTTTCTTCGTACTTTTTAAGTAATTCCTTCATTAAATATGGAAAGTTAAGGCTCTCCTTCACTAAAGCTTAGGAGAGTTATGCTATCCTTCGCTAAAGCTTCGGATAGTGACGACAAATATAAAAAACTTGTGAGGGCTTTATATTTTTTTTACGTAAAATTTATGGGAGATATATTTCACTTAATTTTCTTTCTAATTGTTGAAGAGAAATATTCTTTTCAACGATTACTCCTGTTGGATGGATCAATAAATTACTCGGTACTGCAAATATTCCATATTCAACCTCCACATCATCATTTAAAGAGTCACCATCAATCACGTTTACCCAATTCAAATCATCAATTCTAATGGCATTTATCCATTTTTCCTTATCATCATCTATTGAAACACCCAAAACCCTAAAGCCCTTTCCTTCATATTTATTGGCTATTTGTTTCAATTCTGGAAATTCCTTTCGGCAGGGTAAGCACCAAGAAGCCCAAAAGTCAATAAATAAGAATGTTCCCCTAAAATCTTTTGTATTCACAATTAAGCGAGACTGATTCGGCAATTCAAAATCTTTAATGCTACCACCCACTTTTACGCGTCTTTCAGGAAAAACCTTATCTTCAAGTTTTCTAATACTAAGCGAATCCTGATTTTTAAGATTGAGTTTTGCAAATAAGCTTTGTAATTGCTCTACCTTCAATATTGAATCTCTGGAGATTTCACTTAATAAGCTGGAGGAATAGTCACTTTCAGGATACGTTTCAAAAATATCTGACAATTTCGTGTAAAGCATTTCATTCCAATTAGACTTCTTGGAATTTTGCTCTTTGAACTTTTCAAAATCATAAAAAAGCCTGGAAGTCTTCGTGCCTATTACGGTATCGATAATAACCCAATTTAACTCATACTCTTGAACCTTCCTTTTTTCAAAAGAAATATTTAC
>CBDUGY010000103.1:0-10616 GCA_965367015.1 uncultured Ulvibacter sp. | reverse complement strand
GATCTTTTAAAGAAAGAGTCGAAAGCCGCAAGGCGGGATCTTTTAAAGAAAGAGTCGAAAGCCACAAGGCGGGATCTTTTAAAGAAAGAGTCGAAAGCCGCAAGGCGGGATCTTTTAAAGAAAGAGTTGACAGTCCAATGGTGGGAACTTTAAAAAGTTCAACCATATATTTATTTTGATAGAATCCCGTGACAAGACGGGATTCTTTTTTTTAAAAAGTTAATAAATTCGTCTTCCAGCTTATTGGAAGCATAAACCAAGTACTATGGCAGAACAGAATAATCCAAAAAAGGCTCAACCAGGTCAAATAAACATAGAGTTAGATGAAAGTGTAGCTCAAGGTATTTACAGTAATTTAGCGATTATCAATCATTCGCAATCTGAGTTTGTAATCGACTTCGTAACAATTATGCCAGGTGTTCCGAAGAGTAAAGTAAAATCTAGAATAGTCCTGACGCCCCAACATGCGAAACGATTTCTGAAAGCCCTCCATGATAATATCAGCCGTTTCGAAACAGCTCACGGGGAGATTAAAGATTACAAACAGCCTCCAATACCTATAAATTTCGGACCAACAGGTGAAGCCTAAATAATTAAACGACCTCGCATTATTGCGAGGTTTTTTTTTGAAGCAGTAGTTTGAATTCCAATAACTTTGGAGATTATTTCATCGAAAATCAACCTGCCCTAATGATAATTTCCTTAGGCTAAAGAAGTGGATTAATTTTAAAAATTTATATTTTAACGCACTTTATCGAGAAATAATTACGCTATAACGAATAATTAAAATAGCGTGTAGGAAAATACTTCAATAGCAATATATTTGTTCTAAATCGCAGGAGCCCCTGATTAATGCAAATTAATTTCTTGCGACGAATACCCAAATTTTACTTATGTTTAGAACTATACCTACACTTCAGAAGAGGATATCTTTTTTGTTTATTGCATTCTTGGTCACTTTGATTTTTTGTCCAAAAAGCATTGGGCAAACTCAAAAGCCATCGGTTCAGACAGGTGTAACCTTTCAATGGGCAGATACTCAAGTTCTCCCTACCGATCCCGCAACATTAAGTTCTATAACAATAGACGGTGAAGTTTTTCAATCGATTGCTGCACCTTCGGGCTATGCCATGACCAGAGTTGGTCCGGATGGTAATAACCGAAACAGTATTCTTCAGAATGGCGCAAATGTAAACAATAACAGTAATAATGCGAATTGGCCCGGTGATGCTATTGCTGCCTTTCAGGATAAGAACTTGAATCATTATTTTAATTCTACCTATAACGGTCGTGATATTTGTGGAAATTTTGCGGCGATTGCAACAACAGATGCGCAAATTCAATCCTTGTATTACAGCCCGGGGATACCTTCCAATGATGGAGGAATCATCGCAATTTCAGAAAGAAATGCTAACAACTGCTATTATATTTCTGTATATGGAATACCGGCAGGTGGTGGCCCTGAGGCATTTCTGGGTGATACCTTCGTAAGATCTAATACTACACAAATAGGACCGTTATTTAACGCACCCCCGGCAAACGTCGACTACTGGAATTCAGGAAGGGTAGTTGAAAACAATGGAACTATTGGTATTGCGATATTTATATTAGACGATCTCGCTCCGGTAGGTTCCGTAATAACCAGAGTTGATCTAACCGCTGCAACTGTGGATCACGGAGATGGAAAGTTTTTTATTTTACAAAGATATGCGGTCCCTAAAACCGAGACAAATTGCAAGAATGTAAGATATGACGGAACCGTAAATGGGTCGAATATACCGGCGGGCTCTACATTTTCATTGATAACTGGACCCACACCTCCCGGACGTGACTTTACATTCAATGCAGATGGAACATATTCTTATAAACCTGTACCGGGATTCGTAGGAGACGTGGTATTTGAATATGAAGTCTGTCTACCTGCACCCAATACCAGTACTTGCGATACATCGACAGTAACAATAACATTCGAATCAGGGCCACTTACCGATTGTGAGTGTTCCTCAGGTAATGCAGACGGTCCTGCTTTACAAAATTAACACTGAACCTTTACTCTGAAAGACATTAATACACCTCAAATACAAAGTATTATGAAAAATAAAATTACCTTTAGTTTCTTACTCCTCTTTACATCGCTCGCCTGTTTTGCACAGGTTGGGATTGGTACCACTAACCCTCAAACAGACCTACATGTTGCTGGAAGTTCAAGTACTATTCGAATAGATGGTTTAAACAGTGCAAATAATAGTAAAAATTTAGGTGGAAGCTCTATGTACGACGTAATGGTTGATGCCAATGGAGATCTTACGCTGGGCCAATTGTCTGGAGAAATTTTTTCCGGACCTAAAGTTGCTACTCCCACAATTGTTCAAACCACAGCAAACTCAGGAATGAATGCAAGTGAATTATATCAGCACAATTTTGTGTTGACACAAAGAGCCATGGTTGTAATTACTTATTATATATCAATGGACTTTGATGGGTACGATGGCTTGGCTAAAATTGATGATGGTAGAGCTAAGATTGCTCACAATTACTTTTATCTGGGGGATGGTACAACGGCAAATACCTCTAAAACCTACGGAATGACCAGTTCAGTTTATTCGAATGTAAACTGTGATACGGCTACCGGTTATATTTATAATTCCCGATCGGTGACCTTATTACTGGAACCTGGTACACATAGTATTCATCTCAATGGAGCAGTGTTTGGTGGTGATCTTGTCGCGGAAGCTGCTTTTAGAGTTACTTTTGGTGAAATAGATAGATTAGATATTAACGCTATCTATTTGTAATATGTAAGTAAGCCTTCAAATAATCTATTTAGATTTTTCAAACTCACTGACAAAATGTAATTTGATGTTTGGATATTTAGACTGTGTCATTTGAAGCGTAAACGCAGAATCTGCGAAGAATACTAATTGTCCGCGTTTGTCTTTGGCTAAAAATTTTGACTTAACTCTTTTGAAGTCTGCAAATTCAGCGCTTTTAGGGTCTTTCGCTTCTACCCAGCACGCCTTATGTACGTTGAGGTTTTCATATCTACAACTCGCACCATATTCATGTTCCAGTCTGTATTGAATTACTTCAAATTGGAGGGCTCCCACGGTACCAATCACTTTTCTACCATTAAGTTCAAGGGTAAAGAGTTGAGCGACCCCTTCGTCCATTAACTGATCGATACCTTTCTCCAGCTGTTTGCTTTTCATAGGATCGGCATTATTGATATATTTAAAATGCTCGGGCGAAAAACTCGGGATTCCCTTATAATTCATTTCTTCTCCTTCAGTTAAGGTATCACCTATTTTAAAATTTCCGGTGTCATGCAAACCAACAATGTCCCCTGGATAAGAAATATCCACTATTTGCTTTTTTTCAGCAAAAAATGCATTCGGACTAGAAAATTTTAGTTTTTTATTATGGCGTACATGAAGATAGGGTGTATTCCTTTCAAAAGTGCCTGAAACGATTTTTATAAAAGCTAAGCGGTCTCTATGCTTCGGATCCATGTTGGCATGAATTTTAAAAACAAAGCCTGAAAACTCCTTTTCATCTGGCTTAACAAGTCTGGTATCACTTTCTTTAGGTCTTGGCGTGGGAGCAATCTCTACAAAACAATCCAATAACTCGCGAACACCAAAATTGTTGAGGGCCGAACCAAAGAATACAGGTTGTAATTCTCCACCCAGATATTCATCGCGGTTAAAATCGGGGTAAACTTCATGAACTAATTCGAGTTCCTCTCGTAAGGTATCTGCAGCCTTCTCACCAATAAGTTTATCTAGTTGCGGGTTGGTTAGGTCTTCGATTTCAATAGTTTCTTCAATATTTTTTCTGCTATCACCACTAAAAAGGTTGACGTTTTTCTCCCATACATTATAGATTCCCTTAAAATCATATCCCATACCGATAGGAAAACTAAGTGGTGTGACCCGTAATTTTAATTTATCTTCAATCTCATCTAATAATTCGAAAGCATCTTTCCCTTCGCGATCAAGTTTATTAATAAATACTATCATTGGAATGTTCCTCATTCTACAAACCTCTACAAGTTTTTCAGTCTGCTCTTCGACACCTTTTGCCACATCAACAACTACTATAACACTGTCGACCGCTGTAAGGGTTCTAAATGTATCTTCTGCGAAATCCTTATGCCCGGGAGTGTCGAGAATATTTATTTTAATGCCTTCATATTCAAAGGCTAAAACAGAAGTTGCCACCGAAATACCACGCTGTCGTTCAATCTCCATAAAGTCACTTGTAGCCCCTTTCTTTATCTTATTACTTTTAACAGCACCTGCCTCCTGAATAGCTCCGCCAAAAAGTAATAATTTCTCGGTCAAAGTCGTTTTTCCCGCATCAGGATGTGAGATAATTCCGAATGTTCTTCGTCTCTGTATTTCGCGTTTTAATAACATTTTAACATTTTAATTTGGGTCAAAGATACGAGTTGTTTTTGTAGATTTAAAGGACTTTATCGAATACGAATTTGTTTTTTTATTCCCACAAATCAGAATGCGATCAGACCTTTAATAATCGGGGTGTACGTATAAACACGTATAGATTATTCCTACAAAAAATTCTGTTAAAAGTAACGAATTTACGTAGTTCAACGAGTATTTTAAACAGTTGAACTAATAGTCATTTATTTGTAAATCTTTAACGAATCTTCCTACGTATATTTGGTATCCATTCAATGAAATGCATTTTGGGGCATTCAAAAATTAATAAAAAATAGAGGGTATGCATAAAATTACTTTTTTTTCCCTGTCTAAGAGATTGATGACGATTGTTAGTGTATTTGCACTTTTTCTCTTTTCGATAACAGCATTTGGAAATAATCCATTACCTGCTGAAAATTCAGAGGCGTATAACGAATTTACATTTTCAATTTTCTCATCTGAAGCTCTTGCAAAAGAAGCTTCTTTAGAAGTTGATTTCACCAATTGTAACATTAGTGTTCCTTGTAATTGTACAAGGGATGTTTCTGATACATTGCAGTGTAACGACTCTACCAATTATCAGATGTATATCGATAATAACTCTAACGATGGATATGTCGTTACCAATGGAATTTCTACTTGGACCGAATGTGCCGCAACCGGAACAGCTCGTTACCAGGGAGAGGGTCAGATTGGATCTGATTACGTAGTCTTCGATGTAAAATTTTCAGGAGCGACCACTACACCTCCAAGTGGCAGTCCGAAAGAACATGATTGTTCGAACGAAAATTCCAGCGGCTGGGTTTATTATCCCGAAGCCTGCGGAACTTTAGTTTCTACCCAAAATGGAAACTTTAACCTTACTAGGAAAGGTGCCTCATTTCAAGTTGGAAATGGAGCTAATGTTACAAGTACCGGCCTTGGCTTTGGAGCCTCAGGTTGGTTTACTATTTCTGGAGGAAACGGAGCGTATAAAGATGGAGATTTAAATTTAATGCTCTCGCCTCAGGTTGTTTGCCCAAACAATGGAACCGGAGCCACAGACGACGTAAATAGCACTTTTCAGAATATTGCAGTTTCTGCAAATGTTTTAGTAAATGATATCGATCCTGATGGGGACGATCTTACCGTTAATACTACACCTAATTCTCCACCTTCAAATGGAACAGTTGTTTTTAGTGCAAACGGAGATTATACATACACACCAAATCCAGGATTTATTGGTACAGACGTAATGTTTTACGAAGTTTGTGATAATGGTTCGCCTGTTGCATGCGATACGGCTAAATTGACTATTAACGTACTTCCACCGCCACTGCCGAGAGATTGTATCTGTTCACCGTTTTACGATGATTCAAATTTTGTGAACCCGGTAAGAATTGCAGGTTCTAATCTTCAGGTTGGAGCTGTTTATCGTTTTGCAAATGTTTTTCCTAATAATCCTTATGGTACAACCATAGATGCCTTAGTTAGAATTGAAAGTTTTAACAATGGAGCATCACTTTTAGATATTGATGTGACCTCTTCTGGTCTACAAGAAGCCTTTCAGCCTAGAATTAACAGTACAAATAATGGTGACCAAAGTGTTGATTTCAGTATCACTTTCGTAACCGGTGGTGGAAATTATGGGGATGAAGTGGTTATCTCATTCTTCGGAACACCTTTAGATATAGATGGCGATGGGAATCAGACACGTGAATATGCTGAAACTACATTGCCTGATGCATATTTCGTATCGAATAACACAGTATTGTTATTAACTCAAAATGCTGCTGTAGTACATGCCGAAGCACCCGGAACCGTAACGGCTCCTGGTGGGGATGTTTCCTTAGACCCGCGATGGACCTATAGTAATTACTACGAAAACAAATCGACCTTTAATTACCGAATTGGGAAGAAGGATGGGAATAGTGATAGATATTATTCAATGGATATGGATAGTGCAGACTATATCAATCCAAATTCTGTACTTGTAACATATCCTGTTATTTGCGGAAATGTAAGCGACGACGATGGAAATCCATTATCTAATGTAACTATTGATGTGGTTGGATCTGATGGTAGTTCTCAATCTACTCAAACTGATGGTCAAGGTAACTATAAGGTGACTGCAACCATTCCTGAAGCACTCGTGAATGTAAATTACGAAATCAGAGAATCTGATCCTAATGGTTATATCTCTGTATCGGATGTAGATGGTGCTAATGACAACCTTATTACCAGAATGATTAATCTGATGTCTACCTGCGGAAACGATTTCGTTGACGGAGCACCGGATATTACTGGTTGGAATTTTGAATGTGGAGACAATAAAACGGTTGATGAATACGGTTATAACGCCAACGGTAATACAACTACTACTGTTGCTATTCCGAATTCAGGAAATGTATATCAATACGTAGCCGAGGTTGTATATAAAGGAGGTAATCCTGGACAAACAATTCAAGTACAAGACGATGGAGGTGCATTCCATACATTGGTTAGAACTCAACCAATGGGAACCAGTTCCAATATATGGGTGTACCGAGGTTTAGTCTTAGGTTCTACCAGTACCTTAAATTATACAAACAGTTCACAAACAAATAATCTTCAGTCAATTGTTGTTTATGCATTCAGAAATGTTCCGGATGCTTCATCAAATTCTGGAGTATTTACAGATCTGAGTGGGTATAATGATATTCAGACTTTCACAATTGATATTCCAAGCTTTACGGGGCCAAGAGATCTTATTGTAGAAACACCTATTTCAGAACTAACCAATGATGGAAGATATTTATTGCTAAGAGCTGATGCCGGAGGAGTTTCAGACCAGGTTTTCCTATATGGTTCAGATCCTACATTGCCAGGGGGTATTTGTTGTTTAGCAATACCTACATTAACATTAGAGGATGTCCCTGGAAACGTAACGCAAGTTGTGATTACTGTAGATACAAGAAATCAACAAAACGGTCAAACAGTTAATGGTCAGTCGTGGATAATCGCGGGTGGAGTAAATGTTGATGCCGATTGTTACGAAGATTTAGAAATAACATTAGATAGTCAAACCGATGTACTTTGTAATGGAGATACAACGGGTTCTATTACTGTGGCTGCAACTGGGGGAGTACCTCCACTTACATATTCTTTAAATGGTGGTCCAGCTCAAGCAAGTCCAACCTTTAATGGATTAGCTGCCGGGTCGTATACTATTACAGTTGCCGATTCAATAGGAAATACGGCTTCAGTGAATGCTACTATTGCCGAGCCTGAAGCAATTAGTATTCAAATAACCAAAGTTAATGCAACGCTTGCACAAGGTTGTGTAAATGGTCAAGCAACCGCTACACCTTCTGGTGGGACCCCACCTTATACATATCAATGGAGTGCCAGCGCTGGAAGTCAGACGACTCAAACAGCTACGAATCTTCCTGCGGGACCTCATACAGTAATTGTTACTGATGCGAACGATTGTACTCTTGAACAAGGAGTAGTTATTGATTGTATTAATAATTGTGATGCGGTAGTTAATGTAGATAGTACAACAAATGTACTCTGTGCAGGGGAAATGACAGGAAGTGCCACTGTAAGTGCATCTTCTGTTGCGAATCCGGGTGCTACATTTACCTTTACTTGGAACACAGGAGATGTGTTTCCTGGAGTTACTAGTAGTACTTTAAATGGCTTAGCGGCAGGAGTTTATACTGTAAGTGTAACTATAGACGGAACAGTATGTTTACCAGTTGAACAGAGCGTTACAATTACCGAACCTTCAAATGCCTTGAATGTTACTGCTAGCGCAACCGACGAGAGCGGACCTGCTACCGGTGATGGTACAGCTACAGCAAATCCATCAGGGGGAACACCGCCATATACTTATTCTTGGAGTCCTGGAGGCCAGACAACACAAACAATTACCGGTCTGAGTGCTGGAACATATACAGTAACAGTTACAGATGCTAATGGTTGTACGGCTATGGCAACAACAACTGTTAATCCGGGAACTTGTCGTAATCTAAATGCTACGGCTTCGGCTACTATGGTTTCCTGTAATGGAGATAATGATGGTACTGCCACTGTAGGCGTTACTGGTGGTTCTGGAACGTTTACATATTCATGGGCGCCGGGAGGTCAAACAACGCAAACAATTACCGATTTAGTTGCGGGAACTTATACAGTTACAGTTACTGATGAAGTTACACTCTGTACTGTTCAATCAACTACTACAGTTAATGAGCCTGGTATTTTAAGTTCCGGGATCGCTGTAACAAATGTTAACTGTTTTGGGGATGCTTCTGGATCTTTAGATCTTACTGTCACCGGAGGAACTCCACCGTATACTTTCGTATGGGGGCCGAATGGTGAAACCACTGAAGATTTATTCAATTTAGTGGCAGGAACATATACTGTACAGATTACAGATGCTAACGGTTGTACACTTTCAGATAGCGCCACGGTACTTCAACCACAATCGGGACTTACGCTATCTTCCGATGTAACCGACGTTCTATGTAACGGAGATGATACTGGAGCGATAGATATTACAGTTGGCGGAGGAACGCCACCTTATTCCTATGCATGGAGTAACGGAGCTACTACCGAAGATTTAACAAACATTGTCGCAGGTACATATAATGTAACCGTAACCGACTCGAATGGATGTACGATATCTGAAAATAATATTGTCGTAAATGAGCCAACTAACGGATTAAGCATTGTTATAACTAAAGAAAATGCAACTACAGGACAAGGTTGTGCCGATGGGGAAGCAACCGCAACTGTTAGCGGCGGTACACCTCCGTATACTTATTTATGGAGTCCTAGTGCCGGAAGTCAAACAACAATGACTGCGACGAATTTACCTGCCGGAACACATACAGTAAATGTTACTGATGCCAACGGATGTGAATTAATGCAAGGAGTTGTAATTGATTGTTCAAATACTTGTGATGCAATTATTACTGTAGATAATATAGTTGATGTGTTATGTACCGGAGATACTACTGGTAGTGCGACTGTGAGTGCATCTTCTATTGCAAATCCGGGAGCAACATTCACCTTTGCCTGGAATACCACTCCGCCACAAGTTGATGCAGGAGTGACAACAAGTACAGTTAACAACCTATCCGCAGGAGTTTATACCGTGAGTGTAACTATAGACGGAACAGTTTGTTCAGCTGTTGAGCAAAGTATTACTATTACGGAACCAACAAATGCTCTTAATGTTACGGCCACAGCTACAGATGAAAGTGGTCCTACAACAGGAGATGGTACTGCTACGGCTGTGCCCAGCGGTGGAACTCCACCTTATACTTATGTTTGGACCCCTGGCGGACAAACAACTCAAACGATTACAGGATTGAGTGCCGGTACCTATAGTGTAACCGTGACAGATGCAAATGGATGTACAGCAACCACATCTGTGATGGTAAATCCAGGAACTTGTAGAAACCTAGCCGCGTTTGCTGCTGCGACTCCGGTTACCTGTAATGGTGATAGTGATGGGACCGTAACAGCAACAGTTACTGGTGGATCAGGAGCTTTCACTTATTTGTGGGCACCTGGTGGTCAAACAACTGCTTCTATTACAGGTTTACCTGGCGGAACATATACAGTGACAGTTACAGATACTGTAACGCAATGTACTGCGGAAGCCACAGCGACTGTAAACGAACCAAACGTATTAAGTTCAGGAATAGCGATTACAAATGTAGATTGCTATGGTGATTCAACCGGGTCATTAGACTTAACAGTTACCGGAGGAACACCTCCATACACTTTCTTATGGTCACCAAATGGTGAAACCACTGAAGATTTATTCAACTTAGCTGCTGGAACTTATTCAGTAACAATAACCGATGCAAACGGATGTACAACTACCGATAGTGCAACGGTAACTCAACCTCAAACAGGTCTTTCATTATCAATTATATCTCAAACAGATATTGTATGTACTGGAACAGGATCTGTAACTGTTGAGGCAGCGGGCGGAACAACACCTTATACATATAATATCGACGGAGGAGCATTCCAGGCTTCAGGTACATTTAACAACTTAGATGTTGGATTGCATACCGTATCAGTACTCGATGCGAATGGTTGTGCTTCAACTATTGATGTGACCATCTTAGCGAATTGTATTATAGCCATTGACGATATCAACGACACATTTGTGAACTTAGCTGTAGACGGCGATGT
>CBDUGY010000102.1:0-10720 GCA_965367015.1 uncultured Ulvibacter sp. | reverse complement strand
GATATGGAAAATTTAGCGTTAATTGATTCGTTTTCAGAATTTAAAGACGATAAACTGATTGACAGAGTAACGCTTATGGCGATACTAGAAGACGTTTTTAGAAACGCCTTGAAAAAGAAGTATGGTAGTGATGACAACTTTGATATCATTATCAACCCTGATAAAGGTGATTTAGAAATCTGGAGGAACAGGATCGTTGTTGCCGATGGTGAGGTGGAAGAACCTAACGAAGAGATTTCTTTATCGGAAGCTCGTAAGATAGAAGCCGATTTTGAAATTGGCGAAGACGTTTCGGAGGAAGTGAAACTTATCGATCTTGGACGTCGATCTATTTTGGCGCTGCGTCAGAATTTGATTTCAAAAATTCACGAACACGACAATACTAATATCTACAAGCAGTTTAAAGAACTTGAAGGAGAAATTTATACGGCTGAGGTTCATCATATTCGTCATAGAGCGGTTATTTTGCTTGATGATGAAGGGAATGAAATAATTCTTCCGAAGGAAAAGCAAATTCCATCCGATTTCTTCAGAAAAGGAGATAATGTAAGAGGTATTATTGAAAGCGTAGAGCTTAAAGGGAACAAACCCACCATTATTATGTCTCGAGCTGCTCCTGTCTTTCTAGAGAAATTATTTGAGCAGGAAATTCCTGAAGTTTTTGACGGTTTGATCACTGTTAAAAAGGTAGTTCGAATTCCGGGTGAAAAAGCAAAAGTGGCTGTAGATTCTTACGACGATCGTATAGATCCTGTAGGTGCGTGTGTGGGAATGAAAGGGTCTCGTATTCATGGAATTGTTCGAGAGCTTGGAAATGAAAACATAGACGTTATTAATTATACCAATAACCTAAACTTATTCATAACACGTGCACTGAGTCCGGCGAAAGTCACTTCAATAAAGATTAATGAAGAAACTAAAAGAGCTGAAGTTATTCTTCGTCCGGAAGAAGTGAGTAAAGCTATTGGGCGTGGCGGTCATAATATCAGATTGGCGGGTCAATTAACTGGTTACGAAATTGACGTGCTTCGCGAAGGTGCAGAAGAAGATGTAGAATTAAGTGAATTCTCTGATGAAATAGAAAGCTGGATCATTCAGGAGTTTCATAAAATTGGATTGGATACTGCGAAAAGTGTGTTAGAGTACGATCTAAAAGATTTAGTATCAAGAACCGACTTGGAAGAAGAGACGATTCTGGATGTTATCAATATATTAAAAGAAGAATTTGAAGAATAGTTGAAAGTTTAACTATTTTTATGCATATTTTATAATTACAGAAACAGGAGAAAGCATTTATGGCTGAAGTAAAATCCATACGACTCAACAAAGTACTACGCGAATTTAATATTTCGCTAGATCGTGCCGTGGAGTTTTTAAGCTCTAAGGGACACGAGATTGAAGCTCGTCCTACCACTAAGATCTCTAATGAAGAATACCAAGTTCTGTTCGATGAATTTCAAACAGATAAAAGTAAAAAGGTAGCTTCTAAAGAAGTTGGTGAAGAAAAACGTAAAGAGAAAGAAGAATTACGTTTGGAACGCGAACGCGAGATCGAAGAAAAGCAGAAGAAAGAATCTTCTAGGGTTATTAAGGCCGAAGCAAAGTTGGATGGGCCAAAGCAAGTTGGCAAAATAGATCTTGATGCAGCCAAAAAGAAGCGGGAAGCGAAATCTGAAAAAATTGAAACTCCCGCTGAACCCGTTAAAGTTGAAAAGAAAAAAGCTGTAGCTCCAAAAAAGGCAAAAGTTTCAGAAGATAAGCCTAAAAAAGAAACAGTTGTTAAGGAAGAGGAAAAAGTGGCTGTTGAAGAACCGGTTGCAGAAGTAGTGGAGGAGGCAGTTCCTGAAGTGAATAAAGAAGAGGAAACAACTTCTGAATCGCAGACAGTAGCTACAAAATATAAAAAATTAGATGGTCCGAATTTCACGGGAAGAAAAATAGATCTTACTCAATTTAAAAAGCCGGAGAAGAAAAAGACCGAGAAAAAAGAAGACGATAAGAACGAGAAAAAAAGTCGCAGACGTCGTATAAGTAAAGAACCGGCAAAGGGAAGCGGAAACTTTAGAGACAATAGAGGAGGTGCCAGAAAAGGTGGAGGTGGCCGAACCAATGTTCCTAAAGAAGAACCGAGCGAAGAAGAAGTACAAAAGCAAGTTCGAGAAACTTTAGAAAAACTTCAAGGGAAGTCGTCTAAAGGAAAAGGAGCTAAATATAGAAGAGAAAAAAGAGATAGTCACCGACAAAAGTCGGAGGAAGAATTGGCACAACAGGAGGCCGAAAATAAATTGTTGAAACTCACTGAATTTGTTACAGTAAGTGAAGTGGCGACAATGATGGATGTTCCTGTGACCAAAGTTATTTCCGCTTGTATGTCTTTAGGAATGATGGTAACAATGAATCAGCGTTTGGATGCTGAGACTTTATCTATCGTTGCTGACGAATTCGGCTTTGAAGTAGAATTTATAACAGCTGATATTGAAGAAGCTGTACAGGAAGAACAAGATGCACCAGAGGATTTAGTGCCACGAGCACCTATCGTTACCGTGATGGGTCACGTAGATCACGGTAAAACATCTTTGTTGGATTATATTCGTGAAGAAAATGTAATTGCCGGAGAGTCTGGAGGAATTACACAGCATATCGGGGCATACGGAGTACAACTTAAAGACGGTCAGAAGATTGCATTTTTAGATACACCTGGTCACGAGGCCTTTACCGCAATGCGTGCCAGAGGTGCACAGGTAACGGATCTTGCAATTATAGTTGTTGCTGCAGATGATGACATCATGCCGCAGACGAAGGAAGCAATTAGTCACGCGCAAGCAGCGGGAGTGCCTATAGTATTTGCGATCAATAAAATTGACAAACCTGATGCAAACCCTGAAAAAATTAAGGAAGGTCTAGCACAAATGAATCTGTTGGTAGAAGACTGGGGTGGAAAGATTCAATCCCACGATATCTCCGCAAAGACCGGTCAGGGTGTACCTGAATTGCTTGAAAAAGTATTATTAGAAGCTGAACTATTGGAGTTAAAAGCTAATCCTAACCGATTGGCAAATGGTACCGTGGTAGAAGCATTCTTGGATAAAGGACGGGGTTATGTCTCTACAATTTTAGTACAAGGAGGAACCTTGCAAATAGGCGATTACGTATTAGCGGGTCAAAATAGTGGTAAGGTAAAAGCTATGCACGATGAGCGTGGTAAAAACATTAAAAAGGCTGGGCCTTCAACTCCTGTTTCTATTTTAGGATTAGATGGTGCTCCACAGGCCGGGGATAAATTTAATGTGTTTGAAGATGAGCGTGAAGCGAAAACTATCGCGACTAAACGTACGCAATTGCAACGTGAGCAGTCGGTTAGAACACAACGTCATATAACATTAGATGAAATTGGAAGACGTATTGCTCTTGGCGACTTTAAAGAATTGAACATTATCCTTAAAGGAGATGTGGATGGTTCGGTAGAGGCGTTGACAGATTCTTTCCAAAAACTTTCTACAGAGGAAATTCAGGTGAATATAATTCACAAAGCTGTTGGACCAATTACTGAGAGTGATGTATTGTTAGCTTCAGCTTCGGATGCGATTATTATCGGATTTAACGTTCGACCAATGGGGAACGCACGACAGATCGCCGATAAGGAAGAAATTGATATCAGAACTTATTCCATCATTTACGATGCGATCAATGATCTGAAAGATGCAATGGAAGGAATGTTATCACCGGTAATGAAAGAGGAGATAACAGGAACTGCAGAAATACGTGAAACCTTTAAAATATCTAAGGTCGGAACAATTGCAGGTTGTATGGTACTTAGTGGTAAGATCTTTAGAAATTCAGGTATCCGATTAATCCGAGAAGGAGTTGTGGTATTTACAGGTGAACTGGAATCGTTAAAACGATTCAAGGATGATGTGAAAGAAGTATCTAAGGGCTACGATTGTGGTATTCAAGTGAAGAATTATAATGACATTAAGGAGAATGATATTATTGAAGCATTCCAAGAAGTAGCAGTTAAGAAGAAATTGAAATAATCTTTTCTCTACTGAATAATAATCAAAAAAGCGGTTTCAAATTTGAAACCGCTTTTTTGATTATTATAATTGAGCTTGAACGAAGCGCTCGGAATTGTTGCTACATCTACTGCTTTCCCAAACTACTTCCTTTTCAATATAAATGCCGAATTAAAACTTCTCTGGATTTCTATCAAGGCTCGGTCTGCTTCAAGACGTGATCCGAAGTTTCCGACCCATACCTTATAATTGGGAGTTTCATACTCTATGGAAGCTGGCCATGTTCCGTAGCTTCCTCTGTATTTTCTGATTGTTGAATTTGCTTGATTCAACTCGCCATAATACAACTGAATGGTATAACCATCAGATAATTTATTTTCCTTTTCTAAACTTTTTTTAAGTTCGAGCAACTTATGAATTTTCGCATCTTCATTTATTGTAACTGTCGCTTGTTGAGCGAATGTATGCTTTGAAAATAAAAACAGTAAAATACTGATAATAAACAGTTTATATATTGGACGAATTTTCATAGATTTATTGCTTTAATGCAAATGTAAAAGATAATAACTTTAACTACTGCAAATTTATTATTTAGAATAAATATAAATTATCAATTAACAGTTTATTTGGATTTCTAAAATCGACTTTATAATGTACTTTTGTGCCGTTATTTATGGTACGTAAGATACATATGAGTTACTTCAAATAAAGTAACCAATTACGTGCCAAACTATTGACAATAATATAACAATTAGTATGCAAAAGGTGAAGTTATTAAATCTACCCTCTCAATTGTCACTTGTACTGTTGGCTTTATTGCTAACGTTTTCAACTACCACATTCGCACAAGCAGATTCTGCCGATGAAGCTGATCAAAACGCCAACGTAGCACCGGCTGCAGATGGTGTAGGAGATGCAGCTGCCGGAAAAGCTTTGTTTAATGCGAACTGTGCAGCTTGTCATAAATTAGATAAAAAAGCTACCGGGCCGGCTCTTAGAGGTGTTGCAGACAAGTATGATCGTGACTGGTTGTATAGTTGGATTAAAAATAGTCAGGAATTAATTAAGTCGGGCGATGCTTTGGCAGTCACTCTTTTTGAAGAAAATAATAAGTCGGTAATGCAGGCCTTCCCGGGATTATCGAATACAGATATTGATAATATTTTAGCCTATACCAGCGAACCTAAACCGGAACCTGTGGTAGCTGACCCAACTGTAGCTACTGCTGGCGGCGGTGGTGGCGGCGGAGCATCGAATGATATAATTTTGGGGGCCTTAGCGTTAGTGTTCCTGTTGTTAGTTGTAATGCTTTTTTTAGTAACCGGAACTTTAAAGAAAATTGCTGCTGCCAATGGGGTAGAATACCCTGAAAAAGAAAAAGCACTTCCTATTTGGAAAGCCTTTGCTCAAAATCAATTTTTAGTTCTTGTAACAAGTATTTTCTTGTTGTTAGGCGCTGGATATTTTGCTTATGGTTGGATGATGCAGGTTGGTGTTGACCAAGGATATGCTCCGGTACAGCCAATCCACTATTCTCATAAAATACATGCAGGGGCAAATCAAATAGATTGTAACTACTGCCATTCTTCGGCTAGAAAGAGTAAACACTCCGGAATTCCTTCTCTGAATGTTTGTATGAACTGTCACAAAAATATTGCAGAATACAACGGTGAAGAAGATCTCGAAAATGGTTACACTAAAGAATTTTATACCAACGAAATCAAGAAATTGTATGACGCGGTTGGTTGGGATGAAGCTACACAATCATATACTGGAGAGACAAAACCAGTAAAATGGACACGAATTCATAACCTACCTGATTTTGCTTATTTCAATCACTCTCAACACGTAACAGTTGCCGGAATCGATTGTCAAAAGTGTCACGGTCCTGTTGAAGAAATGGAAATAATGTACCAGTTTGCACCCCTTACTATGGGTTGGTGTATTAACTGTCATAGAGAAACTAATGTGAATCTCGCAGGAAATGAATACTATGAAAAGATTCACGAAGAGCTTTCTAAGAAATACGGAGTTGACAAATTAACAATCGCTCAAATGGGTGGATTGGAATGTGGTAAATGTCACTACTAAATAATAATTATTAAAAACAAAAAGACCTTAGTTCCCCGGTTTTTGGGGTTAGGGGGCAAAAAGTAACAATATGGCATCAAACAAGAAATACTGGAAAAGTGTTGAAGAGCTTAACGACAAGAGCTCTATTGTTGAGACGCTACAACAAAATGAGTTTGTTGAAGCAATACCTACCGATGACTTTTTGGGCGATAAAGAAACGCTTGAAGCTACTTCAACAACACGACGTGATTTCTTAAAATACGTTGGGTTTACAACTGCAGCTGCTTCTTTAGCAGCTTGTGAAGGTCCAGTAATTAAATCTATACCTTATGTTGTGCTTCCGGATGAGATTGTTCCTGGAGTTGCGAACTACTATGCCTCAACCATAGCTGATGGCTTCGATTTTGCTAATGTTTTAGTAAAAACCCGTGAAGGTCGGCCTATCAAGATAGAGCGAAATGATCTTGCAGAAAACCCAGGATCTGTTAACGCACGTGTTCAAGCTTCCGTGTTATCACTGTACGATAGCCAAAGACTGAGTGCTCCTTTAATAGACGGTGCCGAAGTTTCTTGGTCAGATTTTGATACTAAGGTAGCTCAAAAGCTGAATGAGATGTCTGGCAAAGATATTGTGTTACTTACGCAAACTTTTGCAAGTCCGTCAACTTCAAAATTAATTAAAGAGTTTACTGCTAAATATCCTAATGTACGCCATGTTGTTTATGACACGGTTTCTTCTTCCGAAGCGTTAGATGCTTTTCAGAATAAATATGGAACCAGAGCATTAGCTGATTATGATTTTTCAAAAGCTGAAGTAATCGTTTCTGTTGGAGCAGATTTCTTAGGAGATTGGCAAGGAGGAGGATATGACGCGGGATACGCTAAAAGTCGTGTTCCAAAGAACGGAAAAATGTCACGACATATCCAATTTGAAGCGAATATGTCTCTTACCGGAGCAAATGCAGATAAGCGTGTGCCGGTAAAACCTTCAGAACAACTTCAAGTTCTAAAAGCCTTAACCGGCGGAAGCACATCTGGCTTATCTGAGAAAGTTCAGGAAGCTGTGAATAATGCGAAGGCGCAACTTGCGAAAGCTGGTAATAAGGGTGTCATTGTTACCGGTCTGCCTGATGTAGCAGCACAAACGTTGGCCTTAAATTATAATGCTAATAGCGTTGTAATGGATGCAACAAAGCCGAAGTTGACACGAATGGGGAATACTGCCGAAGTAATGCGCGTTTTAAACGGTGTCATTTCAGGAAGTGTAAAAGGAATGATTACAGTTGGCGTCGATCCAATTTATTCTTTCCCGAATAATGAAGCTTTTTCTGAAGCATATAATAATTTAGAAATGTCTCTTGCCTTCGCGATGAAGGTTGATGCGACAGCTGCTGCTTCACAGTTGGTAGCTGCGACGCCACACTATTTAGAATCATGGGGTGACGCACAATTAAAGAAAGGCACTTTCAGTTTAATGCAACCAACTATTCGTCCGTTATTCGATACGAGACAATTTCAGGATAGCTTGTTACAATGGACAGGAAATTCAAAAAAATATTACGATTATATAAAGGAGACTTGGGCAGATGTTTTAGGTGGAACTTCATGGAATAAAGCTTTAGAGGCAGGTGTTTTAACAAGCGCTTCTGAAGTAATTATGGAGGAGGTACCTTCAACTAACGGAGAAGTGATGATGGAAAGTTCTTCCAGCAACGGAGCTCTTTCCGCAGCTAATCAGAATGGTGGGCTTGAACTTACTTTATACACTAAAATTTCTATGGGTGATGGTCAGCAGGCCAATAACCCTTGGCTGCAAGAAATGCCGGATCCTATTTCGAGAGCGGCTTGGGATAACTACCTTACAGTTTCTGCTTCAGATGCTGCCGAAATGGGCTTAGAAAATACTCATGTTGCAAACGGTGGGTTGAATGGAAGCTATGTACATGTGAAAATGGGCGACGTAGTGCTTGAAAATGTGCCGGTGCTGATTCAGCCGGGGCAGGCAAAAGGATCTGTTGGTTTAGCATTGGGATATGGTAAGACACATGGGGTGCAGGAAGAAATGCAGATAGGAGTAAATGCTTACCAAATTTATTCGAACTTTTCCTCTGTTCAGCAGAATGTGACTATAGAAAAAGTTGGTGGAATGCACGAATTCGCTTGCGTTCAGTTACACAATACAATGATGGGAAGAGATATCATTCGTGAGACTTCCCTTGAAATATTTAATACCAAAGACGTTCATGAGTGGAACGAAGTTCCTCAAGTGTCTAAGGATCACCAGGAAATTCCTGTAACTTCTCCGGATGCAGATTTGTGGGATAGTTTTGATCGTTCTATTGGTCATCATTTTAATCTTGCTATCGATTTAAACGCGTGTACCGGATGTGGTGCTTGTGTGATTGCCTGTCATGCAGAGAACAACGTTCCTGTGGTTGGTAAAAATGAAATGCGCAAGAGTCGCGATATGCACTGGTTGCGTATCGATAGATATTATTCGAGTGTGGAATCTTTTGAGGGTGACACAGAAAAGAAGGAGAATATTTCAGGATTGGGAAGTTCACTTTCCGATTTTGGAGCTATGGAGAATCCGGCGGAAAATCCGCAGGTAGCATTCCAGCCTGTTATGTGTCAGCACTGTAATCATGCACCTTGCGAAACTGTTTGTCCGGTAGCTGCAACATCGCACGGGCGACAGGGGCAGAACCACATGGCTTATAACCGTTGTGTAGGTACGAGATACTGTGCGAATAACTGTCCTTATAAAGTGCGTCGATTTAACTGGTTCTTATATAATGAGAACGACGAGTTCGACTATCATATGAACAACGATCTTGGTAGAATGGTGCTTAATCCTGACGTAACTGTACGTTCACGTGGGGTTATGGAGAAATGTTCTATGTGTATACAGAAAACACAGTTAACGATATTAGATGCAAAGCGAGATGGTCGATCAATAAAAGATGGCGAATTTCAAACAGCTTGCTCTAGCGCTTGTGATAAAGGAGCGATGGTATTTGGAGATATCAACGATCATGATAGTGCAGTATATAAAGAGAAAGAGAATAAAAGAATGTATCACTTATTAGAAGCAGTAGGAACCAAACCAAATGTGTTCTATCAGGCCAAAGTAAGAAATACAAAAGAAGTATAAACTAACTAAGAAATAGTATATAAAGATATGGCGTCGCATTACGAAGCACCTATTAGAAGACCCTTAGTTTTAGGAGATAAAAGCTACCACGATGTAACCGTGGATGTAGCCGCTCCTGTGGAAGGTAAAGCAAATAGATCCTGGTGGATCGTTTTTACCATCGCGTTAGTTGCCTTTTTATGGGGAATTGGTTGTATTATTTACACCATTTCTACCGGAATTGGCGTTTGGGGTCTAAATAAAACCGTAGGCTGGGCCTGGGATATTACTAATTTCGTTTGGTGGGTAGGTATTGGTCACGCGGGAACACTTATTTCGGCGGTACTATTGCTATTCCGCCAAAAATGGAGAATGGCGATTAACCGTTCGGCTGAGGCGATGACAATCTTCTCGGTAATTCAGGCTGGATTGTTTCCGATTATTCACATGGGTCGTCCGTGGTTGGCTTATTGGGTGCTACCCATTCCAAATCAATTTGGATCGCTTTGGGTGAATTTTAACTCACCTTTGCTATGGGACGTATTTGCAATATCTACTTATTTATCGGTATCGTTGGTATTCTGGTGGACCGGATTACTTCCCGATTTCGCGATGATTCGTGATCGTGCTGTAACACCATTTACAAAAAGGATATATAGTATTTTATCTTTTGGATGGAGTGGTCGTGCGAAAGACTGGCAACGATTTGAAGAAGTTTCCTTGGTATTGGCAGGTTTGGCAACACCACTTGTACTTTCAGTGCATACAATTGTATCGTTTGACTTTGCTACCTCGGTAATCCCTGGTTGGCATACCACAATCTTCCCTCCCTATTTTGTTGCGGGAGCTATTTTCTCTGGATTTGCAATGGTAAACACTCTTCTTATTATAATGAGAAAGGTTTCTAACTTAGAGGATTATATTACTATTCAGCATATCGAACTCATGAACATCGTGATCATGCTTACAGGTTCTATTGTTGGGGTAGCCTATATCACTGAGCTTTTTATCGCGTGGTACTCTGGAGTTGAATACGAACAATACGCTTTCCTGAATAGGGCAACGGGTCCTTACTGGTGGGCATACTGGGCAATGATGTCTTGTAATGTGTTCTCACCACAATTTATGTGGTTTAAGAAATTGCGTACCAGTATTATGTTTTCGTTCTTTATTTCCATTGTTGTAAATATTGGAATGTGGTTTGAACGATTCGTAATTATCGTAACATCACTGCACCGAGATTATCTTCCATCGTCATGGACAATGTTCTCTCCAACATTTGTAGACATAGGAATTTTCATCGGAACCATCGGATTCTTCTTTGTCTTATTCTTATTATACGCCAGAACATTCCCTGTAATAGCACAGGCAGAGGTTAAATCTATTCTGAAGGGATCAGGATCGAAATACAAGAAATTGAGAGCTGAACACGGCGATGATGTTAAACATTATTCTCCGGTAGTACGGGAGCCTGCAGCTAACACATCTCATATTGATACAG
>CBDUGY010000101.1:0-10815 GCA_965367015.1 uncultured Ulvibacter sp. | reverse complement strand
AAATTTTAATTTTGAAAAATCCCGAAAAAAGTGGTTTCTTTGCAGACCAAATTCGAGCAATCAAAAAATTGATAAATACAGAGGAATAATGAGCACGTTTACAATATTTTTAATACTAATTATCTTTGTGGCCTTTCTATTGGTCGTAGTAATTATGGTTCAAAACCCAAAGGGAGGTGGATTATCTTCATCTTTTGGCGGTGGTGGAACACAGCAACTAGGTGGCGTTAAAAAAACAACCGATTTCTTAGACAAGAGTACCTGGACTTTAGCAGCCTTAATGTTAGCACTGATTTTACTTTCAAATATTCCGCTAGTAGGAAGCGATGCCACTCAATCTAAAATTGAGGATGGAACTCAGGTTATTGTTCCAACTACTACAGATCTACCGGTAGATAGCGGCAATGACACCCCAACCGGAGACAACTAGAAAATCGTTATAATAATATTTCAAATGCCAGCTTCTGACAAGCTGGCATTTTTTGTTTAAAATTTGTCAGTTTTCAAGTACTGGCATTGTTTCTGCCTATGAGTTGCAAGACTAACAAAACTGTATGTTTAACCTTACTTGCCAATTGGCAGATAACTAAAAATAATTTAAAAAATGGCATTAAAAATTCAACCTCTCTCCGATAGAGTTTTGGTACAGCCACAAGAAGCAGAAACTAAGACTGCATCAGGCCTGTACATTCCGGATTCTGCGAAAGAAAAACCACAAAAAGGAAAAGTAGTTGCTGTGGGTAAAGGAAAAGAAGATCATAAAATGACTGTGAAAATTGGTGATATTGTTCTTTATGGCAAATACTCCGGCAGTGAATTGAAATTTGATGGGAATGACTATCTCATGATGCGTGAGGATGATATACTCGCAATTATCTAACTATAATATCAAAAAACACATTACAAATTATAAGTTCCAAACTGTCCATTCAACTAACTTCCAAAATTGGAATTTAGATATTGAGTTTTGGAGTTTAATTTTTAAAACTTAAAGAATTTATTATGGCAAAAGATATAAAATTTGATATAGAAGCACGCGATGGAATAAAGCGCGGTGTTGATGCATTAGCAAATGCAGTTAAAGTGACTTTAGGACCTAAGGGTCGAAATGTGATCATTAGCAAATCATTTGGTGCACCTCAAGTGACTAAAGATGGTGTAACTGTTGCTAAAGAAATAGAATTAGAAGATCCACTAGAGAATATGGGTGCTCAAATGGTGAAAGAAGTAGCTTCTAAAACGAACGATCTTGCAGGAGACGGAACCACTACAGCAACCGTTTTAGCACAGGCAATCGTTAAAGAAGGCCTTAAAAATGTCGCTGCAGGTGCAAATCCGATGGATTTAAAACGTGGTATCGACAAAGCAGTTCAAGTAATTGTAAATGATCTTGAAAAACAAGCAACTCAAGTTGGTAATTCCAGCGAAAAAATTAAGCAGATAGCCGCTATCTCAGCTAATAATGATGATGTTATTGGAGAACTGATTGCAAAGGCTTTCGGAAAAGTTGGAAAAGAAGGAGTAATAACTGTTGAAGAAGCCAAGGGAACTGAAACATATGTGGATGTTGTAGAAGGAATGCAATTCGACCGTGGATATCTATCTCCTTACTTTGTAACCGACAGCGAAAAAATGCAAACCGAATTGGAGAATCCGATGATTCTTTTGTACGATAAGAAAATCTCTTCAATGAAGGACTTACTTCCCGTACTTGAGCCATTAGTGCAACAAGGTAAATCACTTTTAATTATAGCAGAAGATGTCGACGGGGAAGCTCTAGCGACCCTTGTAGTAAATAAACTTCGTGGTTCCTTGAAGATTGCTGCTGTAAAGGCTCCAGGTTTTGGTGACCGACGTAAAGCAATGTTGGAAGATATTGCCGTGCTAACAGGAGGTACTGTGATTTCAGAAGAGCGCGGATTTACACTGGAAAACGCTACGGCAGATATGTTAGGTTCTGCTGAAACAGTGACTATCGACAAAGACAACACGACTATCGTAAATGGCTCAGGAAATAAGAGTGATATAAAAGCTCGTGTGAATCAGATTAAGTCTCAAATTGAAACTACAACTAGTGATTACGATAAGGAAAAGCTTCAGGAGCGTCTGGCAAAATTGGCCGGAGGTGTTGCTGTTCTTTATGTTGGTGCTGCCAGTGAAGTTGAAATGAAGGAAAAGAAAGATCGCGTTGATGATGCTTTACATGCTACTCGCGCGGCTGTAGAAGAAGGTATTGTTGCTGGTGGAGGTGTGGCTTTGGTTAGAGCCATCTCTAAACTTGAAAAGCTAACAACCGATACGTTAGATGAAACGACCGGAGTTCAAATTGTAGCACGTGCTATCGAATCTCCATTGCGTACTATCGTTGAAAATGCAGGCGGTGAAGGCTCAGTTGTTATCAACAAAATTCTGGAAGGAAAGAAGAATTTTGGATATGATGCTAAAACTGAAACATATGTGGATATGCTTAAAGCGGGAATTATCGATCCGAAAAAAGTAACACGTATTGCACTCGAAAATGCTGCTTCAGTTGCAGGAATGATCCTCACAACCGAATGTGCGTTAATCGACATCAAGGAAGACACTCCGTCCATGCCTCCAATGGGTGGCGGGATGCCAGGAATGATGTAACACGGAATCCGGTTGGGTAATTATTGATTTAATTCGGTCTGGTATTGGTGAGTGCTATTTATCCAAAACCTATCGTTTTATTAAAGGTGAATCCCAACAACAAATATATAGTTGATTCTTTATTGAATCGAATGGCCTCTGTTTAACGACAGAGGCTTTTTCTTTTGAAAAAAAATAGTTCCGGAATATTTCATAGCTTTAGAATCGTTAACAACCATACTATGAAAAAAATAAATTGGACCTATGCCTTTGGTGAAATCCTCATTGTAATTATTGGAATTAGTATTGCTTTCAGTATGAATAAATGCGCCGAAACTTCGAAACAGCAAGCACAGGAACAACAATATTTAATCAATATGAGGAATGATGTTGAAGCCGATAAAATAAAGTTGGAAACAGTTGTAGGAGAATTAGAGAAAAAGATTGAAACATCTAGAAAAATACTTCCGATTCTTGGAAGTGATAGCAGTGAAAAAATGGCGATAATTAGGGATATATTTAGTGTTGCTCAAATTTCAAACTTCCATCCTAACGACATCACATATCAAACACTTATTAATAGTGGAGATTTAAAATTAATCAGTGATTTCGAATTAAAAAAGGCGATTGAAGCGCATTATTCGAATTATAATCTAATGATGAAGGATTATGAACGCCAGGAAACTATTCATAAGGAATACCTGGGAAACTATTTTATTCACAATGTGGATTATGACGATTTCCGAAAAGGCATTTTCGGGTTTAAGGATGAAAAATTATTAAAAAACATCATTCAAAGCATGAATGGATCCTTCGGAATGAAATTAGAAGCTACTAGAAAAGGAATTGAAAGCTGTGATCATTTGTTGTCAAAACTTCCGAAGTAAAGATATTACTTCTATTTCTTGAATATCCTAAATAATGACACCGCCACAAGCGTAAGCACCACTGGCCAAATAACAAATAAGTCAACACGCATGACGTTTTCACCTCCATCTGGTTGAAAGGCCATCCATTTCTGGATATATATTTCCCAGATGATTGCTGCAGTTATAGCGGCAACTGTGATAATGTACAGTAGTATTTTCGGCTTTAAGATCATTCTTCTAAAATATAAAAACCATCTGCTTTTGGCAAATGGTCTTGTCTTTTTAATTTTCGAATTGTCGGTTCATTCTAAATAAACCTTTGACACAAATTACTTCTTTTTAGAAGCAGTCGGTGTAGCCTTTTTAGCTGGAGCTTTCGCTGGAGCTTTTTTTGCTTGAGGCTTACTGTTTGACTTAGCTGTTGCCATAATTATTATATTTAAATAACTATGTAAATGTAGTACAGAAATCGATTCGATTTACATTCTTAGCTAAAATTTAACTAAAATAATTCGTGTTATTTTATTGCTCATTTTTATGATCATCTTTCACTTTATCGTCTCGATATCGGCAGCAAGGATGCACACTATTATAGGCCTCATCTGTAGCCTTAATTTCTTTTGTATCATGACCTACTGCAGCGATACTAGAACTAATTGTTGCCAGGTCGGTTTTGCGTTCGTCATAGATCACTTTCAATTCATGAGTCTCAACATTCCAAACCGCAGATTTTACACCTTTGGTTTTAACTGAAGCCTTTTCAATCCTTTCTTTACACATCATACAAACACCGTCAACTTCTAAAGTAGCCTTGGCATTTTTGTTTTGAGCATAACTGGTGATGCCTGCTAGCATCAAAATCGTAATAATTACTAATTTTTTCATCTTTTATTTAAATTTTATATCGCAATCCTGCATAATAGCTACTACCAAAAATTGGACCATAGACAAACGTTGTATCAAAATTTGCTCCAAACGGATTGTCACTACTAACTATAGGATTGTCTTGTTTTACATTTGTGATATTCTCACCTCCTAAATATACTTCAAATTTAGCAGAAAAAACTTTTGTAATTTGAGCATTCAGCGTTCCAACTGTCGGACTAAATTCTCTCAGCTGAAAGGTCGCCGGACTGTCGCTCGTACTCGAAAATCGCTGAGCACCTAACCAATTGTAGGTTGCATCGAATTTCCAATGTGCACCATTGTTTTTTCTGTTTGTCTCATAAGACCCATTTATAAAAATACGATGTTGTGGAGTTAATGGTTTCTCTAATTGTTCTTCTCTATATTGAGTCTGTACTTCATAGTATTTATAAGCTGTTCTAACATCTAACCCTTCCAGAACGTTAACATTAAACTCGGCTTGAAAACTATTAGCATAGCTATCACCTTTGAGATTATAAAAAAGAATCTGAGTGGGATCTTCCCAATCGGCTACTATTTGATTCTGAAAATCGGTTCGATAAAAATCTAAAGTTACATCTGCTTTTCTTCCGAAGAGATTAAATCCTTGCAAATATGAAACCCCGTAATTCCATGCAATCTCAGGATCCAAACCGTAAATACTTCCACCTGTACCCAAAATATTGATCGCTCTTGACGTTGAAAATAAACTCTGATTTTCAGTAAAAATATTAGCACTTCTTTTCCCTCTACCCACCGACGCTCTGAATGCCGATTTTTCCCAAGGAGTATAACGTGCATGAATTCTCGGAGTAATAAACGTGCCCAACAAATTATGCGTATCTACGCGCAAACCTGCCGTCAGATTTAAATCCCCTAAGTTATCGTAAGCATATTCAAAAAAGGCACCAACAGAGTTCTCAACTCGATTGTAATTAGTCGATTCTACCAATTCTTCATAATCATCGTAAGTTGCGCTCAATCCTGTTTTAAACTTATGTCGTGAATCTCCAATAATTGAATTAAACACAAAATTTCCATACAAACTATTATGTGTTATATCATAACGTCTTAAACCAAAATACGATTCCTGGTCGTGATTGCTAAAAGCAGCCTGTAAGCCCATACTTTGATAAGGAATTTCCGGATCTACATATCCCAACTTGGCTGAAACATCAATACGTTGTGTATCGATCTCTCCACCCCAATAATTAGTAGTAAATTTGTCTCGGCCAGGGTCAAAATCAATCTGCCCAACCTGTTTTTCATCATTTAAAAATCTCAGGTTGAAAAAACTTACGAAGCCGTTTTCCTGATCGGTATACTGCCAACGATTCATAACGTTAATCTGATTAGCCAGAGGCATATCCAGAAAACCGTCATTATTATTATCAAATTTACTGTCACGAAGATTTCCGTGGAGATAAAAACCAGTACTCCATCTGTTAGTCACTTCTGTGTTAAAATGTGTGTTTAGTTCATAGCGCCCATTAGCTGCCCCATAAGCATTTACAAAGAACCTGTTATCGGTTGTAGGTTTTTGTAGTTCGGCATTTATTTGTCCGGCGATACTTTCAAATCCGTTTACCACGCTTCCTGCGCCTTTTGTGATCTGAATACTCTCCACCCAAGTTCCAGGAATAAAGCTCAATCCATATGCTTGTGCTGCGCCTCGTATAGATGGAACATTTTCGGTTGTGATAAGCGTATACGGACTCGTAAGGCCAAGCATTTTAATTTGTCGTGTGCCCGTAATAGCATCGGCGAAGTTTACATCGATCGATGGATTCGTTTCGAAGCTTTCTGAAAGATTACAGCAAGCTGCTTTTAAAAGTTCAGCACTGCTTACATTAATAACATTCTGTGATTGCAAAAAGGATCTCGACGAAGCTTTTTTCTTCGTTCGAACCATTACTTCATCGAGAGCAGCTGTAGATTGTAAAGTATGTGTAACAGGAGCATTCGATGTAATAGTTAATGTATCACTTTTAAAACCAACATAACTAATTACCAGTTTCTTATAAGAATTTTTAAAGGGAATACTGAAATTACCATCAAGATCGGTAACAGTCCCTACAGCAGTATCCAGCCAAAAAACATTTGCACCTCCAAGACCAACTTTGTCGTTGTTTCCGTTGTCCTCAAAAACTACTCCCTCCAGACGTTCTTGCGCGTACAGCATGGTTGGAATCATAAATAATATATAGAGAATTTTGTTCATTTTGTATTTCCGCGAATGCGGGTTTCTTTTTGATTTAACATTAAGTACTTTGAATAACCAGGATTCCCCTTAACAGATTAGAGGGTAATTCATCAGGCTTCTGCTTTCGCAGAAAGTTTATCAAATCAAAAAGGTCTCGTACAAGACAGATATGTCTTTGAGGAGTGGTGGTGGATCATAATCCCCGTAATTATTTATTGAAGAAGTATAAGCAGTGGCTAGTGGCGGTACAAATACTGAAACAAAAGTAGCAACAACGTTTGGATCGAGTTGAATATCGAAATTTGCTTTTACAAAATTATCATCGGTATTAACTGAAGTATACTCGTTATCGCAACAATTGTGATCCTTCTCAAATTCTTCGGTGCACGCAGGATCAGCGATCGCCATTCCGCAGGAAAGTTGCTTTTCACCCAACGTAATTTCTGACAGCATTTTAAAATCGCCACAAAAGTGCTCTGCGTAGGCAATCCCGGTACTACTCGCTAAAAGCAAGACAGAAAGGAATATGGAAATCACTTGTTTCATTAAGGCTAAAATATAATAAAAATTGAGCTATCGACTTATACTTTACTTAAAATCATTTTATTTCGGCACTTACTCGTCCGCATTTCAGCATTTTATCTCCGAAAAAGGGGTTCATAATGTCTTTAGAATTACTCAACCAATATCCACCGGTATTTCCAAAGGCCATAGGACAATACTGCTTATAAATTGTACCTGATGTAATTGCACCTTCCAGCATAGATTCAACCTTATTGGTGACCGCAACAAAAGCAGCACGCTGAGTTTCAATATCTTCAGACATTACTATAGATTCTGTTGCTTTAAGCGTGTCGTCATCAACTCCTATGTTAGCGAAAGCCGTCATTAAATCGGAAGCCTCTGCCGCAGCATTTTCAGCATTGGTATTTACCAGGGCTGTTTTTAAGTCGATATATGCTGTATAAACATCTGCAATTTTTGGGTCATTAAATTCTACTTCCATTTTTTCGGAAGTATAGGGTTCATTTTCCTTGGTCGTTTCAACCTCAATTACTTCAGGTTCAGTTTTCTTTTCATTTTTACAAGAAATAAATACTAATGAGATGGCAACTATAACTAAGGCAGCAATTTTTTTCATTTTTATATTTTTTAACTATTACAATTAGAATTCGTAAGTTTTAATTTCTACGTACCGGGCTTCAGAACTTAGGGACAAAGATACCAAAATTCCTAATTATTTTTTCTTCTGAACGTAAAAAGCCGGTAATAAAATAAGCAAGAAAATAGGCTGAATCAAAAAACGACGAATGTAAAACAATGTCATATGTTGGGAACTTTCCGTAGAAAAAACCAACATCAAAAACGCTGTGAATGATAAGATAAAAAGAAATCCATATAAAACAGCAGATAGCTTTAAAACACTAGTATCTCTGAAGACTACCCATAAGATTGCAAGCGAAATAAGCGTGTTTAACAAAAATCGTAGAAGCACATTCGCCAGAAGCCTTAGCGTTTCGAATTCCGGCAATACATTTGGACTATGATTGGTTTTATAAAATAATAGCAGCGGATCATAAAAGAGAGTGTCTTCGAACAGGCGAATACACACTAGAAGTCCTGTAAAAACCAGCCCTAGTACTATTTTTATGCTATTATTCATTGATTGCCTCAGATTTACGCGTGAGCTTTTTTACCCAAAACATCCATAAAACGAAGACCATTCCATAGATAAGACCGGGAAAAACGACTCCGTGAAGAATTTCGGTATACTGCGGATAATGATAAATTGCGATAGAAAGAATTACAATTCTCAGGATATTCATAATATAGATCAAAACCGCACCAGTTAAAATATACAACAATGTCTTCTTTAGCTTTTCAGCAAAGGCGATCACGAACGAGACGAAGAGAATAATAATACTCACCGCGTTGCAACCTTCGATAATACTTGCTAAATACTGGCCATTGATGTATAAATTCATCATTGGTTTAGCATCATGTGGTACAATCTCTGCGTTATAACCAAACTCTGAAATAACAATCCCGCTTTGTTTTGCAACTAAATACGTGATAAAATCAGGTGGATAAGAGCCCCCTTTTGAAAGGTTAATGTAGATGGAGTAGATTAAACTTAAGAACAAATAAGTTCCTAGAAAAAGAACGACAAAGCGTACTACCGATTTATATTTCTGAAATAATGCTTTCAACTAATATTCTCTATTTTTAACAAAAATACAGCATTTGTAATTGGTCTATGTTGGTCTTTTCAAATACTTTTACTAAAAACTAGCCTTATGCCATTTGACAGCTTACGACCGAAAGTTAAAACTATTCTTGCTAACGATAAAGAATCGGCAGCACAACGTATGACAGAAATTTGCGAGTTGCTGCAAACTTCGATAGGTTATTACGATTGGGTAGGCTTTTATTTTGCCAATGAAGCTGAGAGAACGTTACACCTTAAAGCTTTTGCAGGTGAACCAACCGACCATACGGTTATTCCCTTCGGAAAAGGTATCTGCGGGCAAGTGGCTGTTTCTAATGAAAACTTTATGGTACCCGATGTTAAAGCTCAGAATAATTACATAGCCTGTAGTATGTATGTAAAGGCCGAGATCGTAATTCCGTTGTTTAAAGATGGCAAGAATATCGGACAGATAGATATTGACTCTCACATAGAGGATCCTTTTTCTCAGGAGGATGAAAAATTCTTAGTTTGGGTTAATGAACAAGTTTCTGAAATATTATAATCGCTCGCCGGGTTTTCTATATGCTTTAATTAATTGATGCATTGGATAGAAAAATTGAAAATCACACAAATCTTAATACCCTGTTCGGATTGCTTCTACAGGATCGAGTCGCGAGGCTGATATAGCCGGCAATATTCCGGATATAAGACCGATGATTGCTGATATCACCGTACCGATAAGCATGTTAAAAGGTGAAAGAATAAATTCGAAATCCCCTGTCATTGTCGATGCTAATAATGAAACAATATAAACTAATACCAACCCTATTAACCCACCGATAATGGCCAGGATTACCGCTTCAAATAAAAACTGAAACAGGATAAATTTATTTTTAGCTCCTAATGACTTTTGAATTCCAATCAGGTTTGTTCTTTCCTTTACACTAACAAACATGATGTTCGCAATTCCGAAGCCTCCAACCAAAAGTGAAAAACCGCTGATAACCAGCCCCATTTTATTAAGATTTCCGGTTATATTATCTATAAAATCGGCAAAGCCTTGAAGTTCATTTACAAAGAAATTATCGATCTCATCAGGTTTTAATCCCCGTGACATTCTCAGCTTTTGTGATACTGCGGCTATAAACTCAGCATTGTCAACACCTTTTTCGGGTTTAATAGTAATGAATGGAAAAAGATTTTTATTATTTGCGCCGAAGATTTTTCGCACAACATTCACAGGAAGAAACACTGAAGTATCTTTAGAACCCCCAAACAATCCGCTTCCCTCCTTTTTTAAAACTCCTATAACAGTAAATTTTCTTCCGTACAATCGTATTTTCTTTCCGATGGAAGCTTCTGGAGAATCAAACAGTGAATTTGCGATTTCATCACCAAGAACTATCACCGGTACTCCACTGGCAGATTCCGATTCATTGAAAAATCGTCCTTCCGAGAGTTCTAATGATTCAATATCGTAGTATTCATCTGTAACTGCGCCAATTTCGACTCCATCAATTGATTTTTCCTCATACTTAATGGTTTCCGACTGAACATTCAACGTATAGGAAGCCGCATATAAATCGGGAACAGTTCGTTTCAGATATTGATATTCTTCATAGGTAACATCAGGAAATTGCTCCCTTTTCCATATAGGAATTTCGGTAGGTCCAAAAGAAAAGCGACCAACGAACAATGTACTGTTATCCAGAGAGCTAATGCTCCCTTCAATTTCTTTTTTAAGAGAATCTACAGCAGCGAGAACAGCAATAATTGAAAAAATCCCTATGGTAACGCCCAACAAAGAAAGGAAAGTTCTCAATTTATTATTCTTAAGAGCATTAATAGCAAAATTGAAACTTTCTTTAAGTACTCGAAGATAGATTAACATCCTTATTAATTTATTTATTAGCTCTTTTAACTTAAAGTTTGTTACGCTTCAAAGTTTGAATAGGTAAAGTTATTAAATGTCTAATAACAATTTTATATTCTTTGAAGTTAACGATTATTGGTATTCAATCTTCCTATAAAAATAA
>CBDUGY010000100.1:0-10884 GCA_965367015.1 uncultured Ulvibacter sp. | reverse complement strand
CTCGCTCCCACTTTTTAGTTATTTAATATTTACAAAAAAGAGGGAGCTCACCACCTTATAGAAGATAGATGTCCGGTGGACATCTATATGAGATACCCGCGATAGCGGTCTGCCTTAGGAATTGAGTCCGGGGCGGTAAACACAATGTTGGGAGAATTGAGAAACGCCTCGCTCCCACTTTTTAGTTATTTAATATTTACAAAAAAGAGGGAGCTCACCACCTTATAGAAGATAGATGTCCGGTGGACATCTATATGAGATACCCGCGATAGCGGTCTGCCTTAGGAATTGAGTCCGGGGCGGTAAACACAATGTTGGGAGAATTGAGAAACGCCTCGCTCCCACTTTTTAGTTATTTAATATTTACAAAAAAGAGGGAGCTCACCACCCCTTCAATTTAGGCCAAAAAAAAAGGTAAACAGATGTTTACCTTTTTGCCCCAAATCTACCATGAACTTAACCTACTTATGCTATGGTATGGTTCAAATATATGTCATTAAAACTTACGGCTGGGAGATTTTTCCTACTTTTAGACCAAAGCTATTGTATTCTCGACTAAGTACGTGTTTACACGTATTTTCACTTAAAAATTAACAGTCTAGTACGCTCTTTCAGGATTTCCTTCGTAGAAATTAATATAAGCTCTATTGACTACACGATTTCCGCCCACTGTTGGATAATCTCCTGTGAAATACCAATCACCCAAGTTTTTTGGGCATGCTTTATGTAAATCGGCAACAGATTGGAAGATCAACTTAACCTTGGCGTTTATCGAATCGTGACTTATAATTTCAGCTATTTTATCTGAAATTTGTTCGTCGGTGAAAGATGAATAGAGTTCCTTAACATGATTAACTACCTCCGAATCGTTCAATGTGGTTTGTTTTTTACATTTATGATATATGTCTTCAATAATCTGCGCATTACCTTGTTCTTTATGAAGTTCTAAAGCAGCATTGAATGCAACCAAATGCTCTAACCGTGCCATATCGATTCCGTAACAATCGGGATAGCGAATTTGTGGGGCAGATGAGACCACCACGATTTGTTTAGGATTAAGTCTATCAAGCATCTTTAAAATGCTTTTCTTTAGCGTAGTTCCACGAACAATGCTATCATCAATGATTACTAAATTATCATCAGGTTTTACCACACCATAGGTCACGTCGTATACGTGAGCTACAAGATCGTCTCTACTACTGTCATCTGTAATAAAAGTACGAAGCTTCACATCTTTAATGGCGATCTTTTCGGTACGAACTTTATGAGCCTGGATTTCCTGAAGTCTTTCGGGTGTAAGAGTATCCTTTTCTTTCAGGATGGCCTCATTCTTTTGTTTATTCAGTTCATTCTGTGCAGCATCCAACATTCCGTAGAAAGAAGTTTCCGCAGTATTCGGAATAAAGGAAAAAACCGAATTCTCGGTATCGAAATCAATTGCTTCAAGAACCTTTGGCATTACCAATCTACCTAATTCCTTTCTTTCTTGATAAATTTCTGAGTCACTTCCGCGGGAAAAATAAATACGTTCAAAAGAGCAGGATTTTCTCTCCAATGGCTCCAGTATTTCCTCAATATCCATGCTTCCATCTTTTTTCAGAAGTAAGGCATTACCCGGTTCTATTTCCTTTACCTCTTCAAATGGCACATTAAATACAGTTTGTATTACAGGTCTTTCTGAAGCAACTACAATCACCTCATCATCCTGATAATAATAGGCCGGACGAATACCCGCTGGATCTCTCAACACAAAGGCGTCGCCGTGTCCTAAAAGGCCGGCCATAGCATAGCCTCCATCCCAATTCTTAGCAGATTTCCGAAGTACTTTTGCCATATTCAAATTCTCAGCAATGTAAGGGGAGGCTTCAATTTTTGTCATTCCCTTAGATTTGGCTTTTTTGTATAGTTTTCTCACTGCATCGTCTAAGAAGTGGCCAATTTTTTCCATCACTGTAATAGTGTCTGCTTTTTCTTTAGGATGCATTCCCAGCTGTATTAAACTATCAAACAGCTCGGTGGTATTTGTCATATTAAAATTTCCGGCAATGATAAGATTTCTATGCATCCAGTTGTTGGTTCGTAAGAATGGATGAACCGCCTCAACACTATTTCCTCCAAAAGTTCCGTAACGAACATGACCTAAAAAAAGTTCGCCTAAATAAGGAATCTGTCTTTTCTGAGCGGCAACATCGTCCTTCAAAATGGGAGCTGCTTCAAATTCAGTATTGATACGCTCGTTGATTTGGGCAAAAATATCTTGAATGGGCTGAGCGGCGTTAGAACGAATTCTGCTGATATACCTTTCGCCTGGAGCAACGTTTAATTTAATACTGGCAAGACCCGCACCGTCTTGTCCACGATTATGTTGCTTTTCCATCATTAGGTACATCTTGTTCACCCCATAAAACGCAGTACCATACTTTTCCTTATAGAATTCTAAAGGTTTGCGTAACCTTACCAAGGCAATTCCACATTCGTGTTTTAAAGCGTCGCTCATAATTTTTTCAGAAAAAAGTAAATAAAAAACGCCCTTTATGGGCGTGGTATTATGTTAATTCAATATCGAATTGAGTTAGACTTTTAAATTGTGCTAAGCGCTGATGCACTTCCTTTTTGGAAAGGTTGGTCATTCGCTCCGTACCAAATTTCTCAACACAAAAAGAGGCAAGTGCAGAGCCATAAATTAAAGCTGTTTTCATATTTTCATAACTGAAATCTCCTGTTTTAGCCAGAAATCCTGAAAAACCTCCTGCAAATGTATCTCCCGCTCCGGTTGGATCAAAAACTTCGGCTAAAGGCAATGCAGGGGCGAAGAAAATATCATCCTCATGAAATAATAAAGCGCCGTGCTCCCCTTTTTTAATAACTACATACTTAGGCCCCATCTTCATTATTTTCTTTGCACCAGTTACCAATGAATACTCTCCGGAAAGTTGTCTTGCTTCTTCATCATTAATTGTGATAACATCAACTTTCGCAATTACTTGTTTTAATTCTTCCAGGGCACAGTCCATCCAGAAGTTCATGGTGTCTAAAACGATAAGCTTTGGATCATCCATTTGATTAATAACACCCATTTGAACCATAGGATGAAGATTGCCTAGCATAACCACTTCTGCATTTCTATATGCGTTTGGTACAACAGGGTTGAATTCGGCCAAGACATTAAGCTCTGTTGTTAATGTATCTCTGGAATTCATATCATTGTGATACTTGCCACTCCAGAAGAACGTTTTACCATCCTCAACAATCTCTAATCCCTCAACATTCATCCCTTTATCTTCTAACATCGAAATATATTTCTTCGGAAAGTCTCCTCCAACCACAGAAACGATAGCCCCATCTACCCCAAAGTTGGAAGCTGACAAGCCGATGTATGTAGCGGCTCCACCAAGTATTTTATCTGTTTTTCCGAAAGGAGTTTCAATGGCATCAAAAGCGACAGTTCCAACGATAACAAGCTTGCTCATAAATGGGTTTTAAAAGAAGCTGCAAAGATACGTTTTTGTAGAGATAAATACTAACATCGAATAATTGATTATTTACGTCCGAAATCAGCTGGAATTTCACCCCATGCTTTGGTCTCCCACTTTACTATTTTAGTAGAATATGTATTTGTTTTTAACCATTTTTCTGCCCTCACTATCAATTCGAAAACCTTTTTGTTCTTAGCAGTTTGCTTTAGTTTAGTGTTGCACTTTTTACGCTTCACCCATCCAATTGCGATTTTTGAGTCGGAATAAATAATTCGATCGCTCTTCTGTTGTTTCAAATAAGCAAGTCCGTGTACCAGTGCCAAGAACTCTCCCACATTATTGGTTCCTTGTAAAAACGGCCCTTGATGAAAGAGTTGCTTATGTGTTTGTGTGTCGACACCTCGATATTCCATCTTACCGGGATTTCCACTAGAAGCTGCATCAACGGCGATTGAATATAAATTCGGTTCTCCTATTTTAGCGCGTTCCTCTTTAGAGAGAGTTTTCTTTTTGGTGTTTTTGCCTTTGTAATCTGCATATTCCTTATTGTAGGCTGTTTTAGCTTCGGCAAATGTTGCAAACGATTTGTACTGTGCACCCTTTACACCTTTAATAGAAAGCTGACATTCTTTCCAGCTACCAAAGATCCCGGCAGGATTCCCAAACCATACGACGTAAAATTTTTCTTTTTTTGCCATAAACAACTCCCGCCTAAGCGGATTCCTCATTAATCTTGATCTGCCGATCCATTCTTTACTCTTTCCTTCTGATCCATTTTTCCTTCTTCTAATAATAGCCCTTTAATAACTTTCGGAAAATACTCATATTCTAACTTGTGTACTTTTTTGGCAACAGTTTTGGAGGTATCTTCTTCAGTAAGACCTATACTTTTCTGAAAAATAATCGCTCCTTCATCATAATTTTCATTCACATAGTGGATAGTGATTCCGGTTTCTCTTTCGTTATTTTCAATTATTGCTTCATGAACATACCGTCCATACATTCCTTTCCCTCCATACTTAGGTAGCAGCGCCGGATGCAAATTAACTACCTTATTAGGAAATTGTTTCAATATAATCTCAGGAAATTTCAGAAGAAAGCCTGCGAGGATTATTAAATCAGGATTGGTAGCTTGTAATGTTTTAATAACGCCTTCGGAAGAATACAGATCGGTTTTGTTAAAGTCCAAAGCTTTTATATTCAGGTTTTTAGCACGCTCCAGAACTTTGGCATCCTTCTTGTTTGAGAGCACTAGAACAACCTCAGCAATCTCACTGTGCTGAAAGTATTGAATTAAGTTTTGAGTATTGGTACCGCTACCCGAAGCAAAAATCACTATACGCTTCTTCATTTGAGTTTCTTTGGGAGTTTACAGGAGTAATTAACAATAAATAACAAAAGTACGGCAATAGAGTTTTACTTCGCTCAAAATTGTTTAAATTGGTTGCACATTTTAGATTTTAAATGGTGTTTTCAATTAAAATATTTTATTTTTGCCACTTATAATTAAATTTTAAAAACAAGAATTATGTCAGACATTGCATCAAGAGTAAAAGCTATTATCGTAGATAAATTAGGTGTAGACGAGAACGAAGTTGTAAACGAAGCAAGCTTCACTAACGACCTAGGGGCAGACTCACTAGATACGGTAGAGCTTATTATGGAATTTGAAAAAGAATTTGATATTCAAATACCAGACGATCAAGCTGAAAATATTGCAACAGTAGGTCAAGCAGTTTCATATATAGAAGAAGCGAAAAAATAAATCTTCTCTATGGAATTAAAGCGAGTTGTAGTTACTGGTCTAGGAGCCCTTACACCCATTGGCAACAATATTGAAGAATATTGGGAAGGCTTAAAAAATGGGAAAAGCGGTTGCGCACCTATTACTTATTTTGATGCTGAAAAGTTCAAAACAAGATTCGCTTGCGAGATTAAGAATTTCGATCCACTACAACATTTTGACAGAAAAGAAGCCCGAAAATTAGACCGTTTTGCCCAATACGCCTTAGTTTCATCAGATGAAGCAATTGAAGATGCAGGAATAAACCTCGATGAGGTAGATAAATTTCGCGTCGGAGTTATATGGGGAGCCGGTATTGGAGGCTTAGAGACTTTTCAAGATGAAGTAATAAACTTTGCAGAAGGGGATGGAACACCGCGTTTCAACCCCTTTTTCATTCCTAAAATGATCGCCGATATTGCGCCAGGTAATATCTCGATCAAACATGGCTTTATGGGGCCAAATTACACCACTGTTTCTGCTTGTGCATCTTCGGCAAATGCAATGATCGACGCTTTAAATTATATACGTTTAGGGCATTGCGATGTTATTGTTACCGGAGGAAGTGAAGCTGCTGTTACCAAAGCAGGTATGGGTGGATTTAACGCCATGCACGCACTATCCACGAGAAATGAGAGTCCGGAAACTGCTTCCAGACCTTTTGATGCAACTCGTGATGGATTTGTACTTGGTGAAGGGGCGGGAGCGCTCATCTTAGAAGAATATGAGCACGCTAAAAAGCGTGGTGCAAAAATCTACGCTGAAATCGTTGGCGGTGGAATGTCTAGTGATGCATATCATATGACGGCTCCACATCCTGATGGAATAGGAGTTGAGCGAGTTATGCTGAATTGCCTGAATGATGCCGGAATGAAACCGGAGGATGTAGATACTATCAACACACATGGAACTTCAACTCCTTTAGGAGACGTAGCAGAACTTAAAGCAATTACAAAAGTCTTTGGGAAACATGCCAAAGATATTAACATCAACTCAACTAAATCGATGACAGGCCACTTATTAGGGGCTGCCGGCGCAATTGAAGCTATCGCCTCAATATTGGCCATGAAACATGGACTAGTGCCACCCACAATAAATCATAGCACAGTCGACGAGAATATAGATTCTTCATTAAATCTCACCCTAAACAAAGCGCAAAAAAGGGATATTAAAGTTGCGTTGAGCAATACATTCGGATTTGGAGGGCATAATGCCTGCGTATTGTTTAAAAAATATAAAGAATAACCATTAAAAATGGCCTCCCTTAAGAACATATTTAATTCTCGTGCTGAAAAGGACGGGGATTTTTTTTTCGAAATAAAGAAGATTGTCACTTTCAAGCCTAGAGATATTTCGATCTATGAAGAGGCATTTACACATAGATCAACAAACGAGAAAAATAGTGATGGGCAACCCCAAAACTATGAACGAATGGAATTTTTGGGGGATGCTATGCTCAGTTCAGTAATCGCAGCACATTTATTTAAAGAAGTCCCCGGAGGAAATGAAGGATATCTTACAAAAATGCGGTCTAAAGTAGTGAGTCGAGAACACTTAAACGAGTTAGGAAGAGATCTCGAACTTATTCGTTTGGTGAAAACAACTATTCCTATTACCCAGTTCGGAGGAAATATTCACGGAAACGTTTTTGAAGCCTTAGTAGGAGCTATTTATTTAGACAGAGGGTATCGCTATTGTGAGAAATTTATCAATAAACGAGTTATTAAGCCATATGTTGATATTGAAAAGCTTGAAGGAAAAGTAATCAGCTATAAGAGTCTGTTTATAGAATGGTGCCAGAAAAATAAAAAGCAATTTAAGTTTTCTGTATACGAAGATACAGGCAATGATACTTTAAAACACTTTGCTGTAAAATTGCAACTTGAAAATAAGGTTGTAGGGAAGGCTAGGGCTACTTCTAAAAAAAAGGCCGAAGAACGGGCGGCAAAAAGAGCGTACTTTAAGCTGCAAACAACAATCGACGCTGAAAACAATTAGCCTCTACTCTTCGCAAACGATTTCGCAAGTATTCCCATAGATTTTACTCAACTCTTTCTACATTTCATAAAACAATCATTATTTTTAAAACTTGATTTAGAAAGATGACGACCTATAAACTTCTTATGGATGATGACATTAAAGAAGCCTTTTCTTTAATCGCAATACATTGTAGTGAAGAATCATATAAAGTCGCATATTTGCTTAATAAACAATTGTCTTTGCGGCTTCAGCGTGAGAAACTTGACCTTGATTATTCAAACAAGGGTCTGGAAGTAACTTTCCCTCTTTATCACTTCGAAGACAAAATGCAATACACCAGTTATAACCTTATTACCAATAAGTGTAAGTCACAAACAGCCAATATAAATAGCTCGGGAGGTTTATTTGGTGAATTTTCTTCGGAAAAGACCGTAATTACTTATTTAGTTCCGGAATTGAAAAAAGTCGATTATTTTCTGAAAGTTCATTCTGAATTTGAAATTATTCCGCTTAGGAAATTAATAGCGAGTATCAATGAAATAAGACAAATTATCTCTGCGTATACTGTAGTTACCGAAACACTAAAATCTAAAAACAATTTAATTTTCGATTAATGCCAAACCAAAAAAGAACAAAGATAGTAGCGACGTTAGGACCTGCGACATCCGATAGAGAAATCTTAAAGAAAATGATTTTGGAAGGAGTCGATGTGTTTAGAGTCAATTTCTCCCATGCCGATTACGACAATGTGAAGGAAGTGATCAAAACTATTCGTGAATTAGGCGACGAACTTGGAACAACAACAGCGATCCTGGGAGATCTACAAGGGCCGAAGCTTCGCGTTGGCATTATGAAGGAAGAAGTTGTGGTTGAACCCGGCGACATCATTCATTTTTGCACAGGCGAAGAATTTGAAGGCACCAGTAAAAGGGTTTATATGAATTACGATAATTTCCCGAAAGACGTAAAGAAGGGCGAACGAGTGCTTTTGGATGATGGGAAATTGATGTTCGAAGTTCTGGAAACAAACAAAAAAGACGAAGTTAAAACTAAAGTCATTCAGGGCGGACCCCTGCGTTCCAGAAAAGGAGTAAACTTGCCCAATACCAATATTTCATTACCGGCATTAACCGATAAAGATAAAAAAGATGCGATTTTTGCGATTTCGCAAAATGTAGATTGGCTCGCACTTTCTTTTGTGCGCCATGCCGATGATTTAAAAGAGCTGCAAGCGTTGATTGAAGCGCATAGTGAACATAAAATTCCGATAATCGCTAAGATCGAGAATCCTGAGGCTGTAGCAAATATAGATAAGATTATTGCGTATTGCGACGGACTTATGGTTGCACGAGGGGATTTAGGAGTCGAAGTTCCTGCAGCCGAAGTACCTTTAATTCAGAAAGAACTAGTGCTAACGGCAAAACGAGCTCGAATTCCGGTGATTATTGCTACCCAAATGATGGAAACAATGATCACATCACTTACACCTACGCGTGCCGAAGTGAATGATGTGGCAAATTCGGTTATGGATGGCGCCGATGCAGTTATGCTATCAGGAGAAACTTCGGTAGGGAAATATCCCGTGGAAGTAATTCGTACAATGGCCGATATTTGTATGAACGTTGAGAACTCTCCTTTAATTAACGTGCCTCAGGAACCTCCGCATGTTCGCACCAACCGATATATAACTAAATCGATTTGCTACCACGCCGCTATTATGGCGAACGAAATTGAGGCGAAAGCCATTTGTACTCTTACTAATAGTGGGTATACGGCTTTTCAGATCTCGGCCTGGAGACCAACTTCCCATATTCTGGTATTCACTTCAAACCGGAGAATTCTTTCCCGGCTTAACTTGTTATGGGGTGTTAAGGCATACTATTATGACAGATTTGTAAGCACCGATGAAACTGTGGAAGATGTAAACAGAATCGCCTTCGAACGCGGTTTCGTGTCCAAAGGCGAATACTTAATTAATTTGGCAGCTATGCCTATTGTTGATAAAGGGATGGTGAATACCCTGAGAGTCTCTCAGGTGAAATAATTTAATCTACTACCTCGGTTTTCTCAAGTTTCATCATATCTCCATCTTGTGTGATAGAAACGGTATATCCAAAACCCTCGGTGCGGTAATTGTATACAATTTTTTCTAGAGTGTTGTCCTTTCTGCTTACATGAAGTTCGCTGGTCCAAACATCTTTTTTAGGTTTACTGTCTTTAAAAACTTGTTCGTCTTTACCCTTCGGATTTGGAAACTGAAGCTCTTTTGGGAAATCGAATAGTTGTTGTGCCACAAAAAAAGCTTCATGCCACTGTTGAGTCGGCAATAAAAGAGTCTCGGTATTTATAGGTTTACTGGCAGTGCCGCCAACGGCTTCCGAATAGGAAACTTTTGGAAAAAATGTTTTTAGCTCTTCTGCGTAATATTTTGGTTTAGCATCTTTTTCAGGAGGAAAAAACTTAGATAAGTATCCATTAAAGGCGTATCCTGTTTTATGATTATATTCTACCTGATCCATAGATCCTTTTATACCTCCAACAGTCATTGTCGGTTTTTCTTCGGAAGCAATCACCCGTATCTTTGTACCATAAGGCATTCTCCCGAGTTTTTCGCTATTTAGATTATCATGCTCTCGCAAACTTAGTCCGCTAACGGCGGTTACGTAGAGGTAGGTATCATTAGAATTATCAAGGGAAGTGTCAGCAATAGCAAGGTCGTTTGCGGTATTGTCTGTTTGAAGATCTGTTGTCTGCTTGTTTTCAGACTTGTTGTTGCAGGAGACTAATAAAGTTGAAGCTGCAAGGATGGAAAAAACTACTTTTTTCATAACGATTGTGATTTTAGTTAATAAAAAATTCAAGTAGTTTTCTTACATATTTAAAAATCAAATTTAAGTTGTACGTCTATTGTTTCTGAAGTTTTTTCTTTAAGCTTCTTATTCTCTTCCGTGTTGAGATTTGATAATGAAATACCCAACAAACGTACCGAATCTTTCATTTTTTCCTGAAATAACAAATCTTTAACAGTATCTAATATTAGATCTTTCCCGGCAACGTACACTGAAAGCGTCTTACTTCTAGTCTGTAACGTAAAATCACTATATTTAATTTTGAGAGTTATGGTTTTTCCGGCCACTTTATTTTTCTTAAGGCGTCTTTCTACTTCTTCAGCGATATCTTCTAATCGTTCTAACATATAAATTTCGCTGGCAATATTCTCGTTGAAAGTTCGCTCGGCTGCCAGTGATTTCTGAGTTCTGCTTGGCTTTACGGAGCTATTATGAAACCCCCGAACCACACGATAATAAAACCGACCACTTTTTCCGAAGTGTTCAAAAAGATACTCCTCACTTTTTGACTTCAAATCCTTCCCGGTAAAAATTCCCAGGCGATACATTTTCTCTTTTGTAACTTTTCCAACTCCGTAAAACTTTTTGACATCTAAATTCTCCAAAAACTCAATCACCTCTTCCGGAGGCACTGTTTTTTGTCCGTTAGGCTTGTTAACATCACTTGCGATCTTTGCGATAAATTTGTTGATCGATATTCCTGCAGAGGCATTTAAACCGGTCTTTTCTTTAATCTTGGTTCGGATTTCCTCAGCAATAAGTGTCGCACTGGGATTTCCTTTTTTATTCTGAGTTA
>CBDUGY010000099.1:0-11060 GCA_965367015.1 uncultured Ulvibacter sp. | reverse complement strand
GCGAAAATCAACGCCCCAAATTAAAATGAATCCAAGAATTAAAAAGAAAATCGTTGAAAAATCGATATGCTTTATAATGAGCCCGGTGCGATGTTCAACACGCTCCGATCTCTTGGCAAAACGTCTCACCAGTCTAACTAAAATATACCGCAATATCAGAAATATCAGTACATGTACCGCCGTTTGAATAAGTTGAGATGAGTACGTTTCAAAAAACATAATTAATTATTTTAATCCTAAGGAGTCGCGTAAAACTACATCTTCTAGGCCGTTTTGTCTCCAATAAGCGGTTTTAATCCTCTTTAATTTAGTTGCAGTTGTTGTAAGGGCCTTTGCATTCGACCCAAAACCGCTCAAAGCAGTTTCTTCCCATTTTTCGATCTCATACGGAAAATCACTGCTAAAATAAATGGTTAGCTCACGCTGTAAATCGGGATAAACAATTTTATAACTGCTCAGTGAATCTCCTTGCTTTAAATTTAGAACCGCGGGATATGCCTTAATTTCTTTATGATGCAGCCTTAGATATTCGAAGGACGGAATCACCTCAAAATCTCCGGTTGGCAGCTCTTCAGGGTTAATGCGTATCAGATTCCAAAATTCGTTTTCCAACCAGCTTTTAGAAAGCGACACCTCTTGGTCGGCCTCACCCTCAAAATAAGAGTGGGATTCGATTTCATATTTCTTTCTGTTATTAAGCTGGGCATAAGCCTGTCCGCACCACTCCTGAACAGAATTGGTGATCTTTATCGCATGTGCTTCTGTCTTTACCGGACTAAAAGCACTTGTCATGATAGAGTAGGGGTATATTCCTGTCAGGAAATTTTTAGTGGTATTTAGTTTTAACACCGGAATATTTTCTTCGGAAGCCGTATCTGCTTTCACTTGTGCTTCAGGTAAAAAATCTTCCGTTACAAAAATAGTTACCGCGGTGCCTTCACGCAATTCCCCATAACGCGCTTGTTCAAGAGTGTAAGATGTGATTTCAGCATTGCCCGCATACCAATACGATTTAAATTCTTCTGTTAAGTTTCTGGGCTTACTATCTTTCTTTTGTGAAATGCTTTCTGTAGAAATTACAGCAAGAGCGTCCTTTTCAGAATTAGCACAGCCAGCTATGGTTAACACAGCGAAACTAACGATCAAATAATATAAATACGGTTTTTTCATCCCAATGCTTTTACGCAAAATTACTATAAAATCAGTGGTTGGCAATTGCCATTAACGTTTTGTAAACAAGCCGTGTTGGAAGTCCCATCACATTAAAATACGAGCCTTCAAGTCGGTCAATGCCAATATATCCTATCCACTCCTGAATTCCATAACTTCCCGCCTTATCGTACGGCTGATAGTTTGTGAGGTAATAATCTATTTCTTCGTCGGTAAGTTCTTTAAACCAAACTTTCGTAGTATCATTAACCAGCTGCTGAAAGTTCTTTCCGGTAAAACAAACCGAGGTGATCACTTCGTGCATCTCCCCACTTAAATTTTTCAACATCGCCGTTGCATCATCACGATCTTCGGGCTTTCCAATGGCATTGCCATCTTTCCAAACGATGGTATCACTCGTTATCAATATATCTTTTTCTGAAAGTGAATCGAATGCTGAAGCCTTTAATTTCGCGAGATAATCTGTAATTTCCGAAGCTTTTAAACTTTGAGCGGGATAAATTTCTTCTACCTCACGTACATCTATCGTAAAGTCAATATCGAGCTCCCTAAAAAAGTTCTGGCGACGTGGTGATCCCGAAGCGAGAATGATATTATAATCTTTTAATCTTTCCTTTAACATAGTACTATATTCAATTCTTTAAAATTAAAACCTGCATTTTCAACTTTTAACTCTTGCTCCATCATTAAGGTATCGGGTAAAATAAAACCGAGCATATCCCTAAAAACATAATAACTTTCAAAAGGACAGATAAAACAGCAAAATCTTTCGCGTTTTCAGCACTCAGGGTCTTGATGCAAAAATAGATGAGCGGCCCAACAATAAAAAATAAAAAATAGAGTAATGTGGCAGGCGAGTTATAAAGATAGAAGTATGAGTAACCAATTATGATGAGTGCCAAAAGCGCAGCTAAAACAAAGACTACAGTTGTGGTTCTTTTTCTGCCGACTGCAATTGGTAATGTGTTCATACCTGCTTTCTTATCGCCGTTAATATCCTCGATATCTTTCACGATCTCCCGGATCAAATTAAGTACAAAGGCAAATCCGGCATAATGTAAAATAACTTGAAGTGCCAGTACTTGCAGTTCTCTCGTATTAGCACTTAAAACCGGTACTATGTCGAATATACCAACAATGAGAATACTAAAGGCTACTAAAATAGATACTACAATGTTCCCTATTAGCAAAATTCCTTTTAAATGTGATGCATACATGTATAACAATCCTGAAATAATGATGAAAATTGCTGCAAAAGCAGGTTTACCGATATAATTTGATAAATAAAACCCTATACCAACCCCTATAATATTTAAGATTATGAAAAATTGGTAAGCGGTTTTTTCTGAAATTTTTCGACCAATCAAGACTTTATTGGGTCTGTTGATGGTATCTGTGTCCACGTCGTAGATATCATTGATTATGTTTCCAGCAGCAGCAATAGCAATGGTAGCAATCACCAACAACACAAAATGAAGATCATCTAAAGCAACCTGAACACCTCGGGATTCGAGTATAAAGTACTTTATGAGGCATTGGATAAATGCAATGAGCAATAAATTTTTGTAGCGTAGGAGATGTAAAATGCTCAATTTAAAATTATATTGAGGGTTAACTAAAAGGTTGAAAATTTGTTAGTCGGTTTTTCAATCATATCTGGCGCTGGTGTCACCATTGCTTATCCACTTACCCTGAACTTTCATTACCTGCTCAATAACATCGCGAACACAACCTTTGCCACCTTTTTTGTGGGAGACATATTTCGATATATGCTTAATTTCCGGGACAGCGTCCTGCGGACAACAAGGTAATCCGATTTCCTGCATCACAAACAGATCCGGAATATCATCTCCCATATACAATACATTCTCACGTTGAATGCTCTTTTCGGCCATATATTCAGTTAAAGTTTTAGTCTTTTGATGAGTCCCCAGATAAATATCCTTGATCCCTAAACCTTGCAGACGTTTTCGAACTCCTTCATTACTTCCACCCGAAATGATACAGACATTATATCCGTTATCCACTGCGGTTTTTAATGCAAAACCGTCTTTAATATTCATAGTTCGCAGCATTTCTCCTGTAGTCGTCACATTAATGGTGCCGTCGGTTAGCACGCCATCCACATCAAAGATAAAGGTGGTAATATGCGTTAAATATTCTTTATAACTTTTTTCCATGTGTATACTTTTCCTGTATGGCTTTTGTGAGTTGTAGGTATAAATTTTTAAACGGACTCTCCTCTAACAAATGTAAGTGTTTTTCGATGGTTTTAATATCATTCCTTTTCGCCGGACCAGTTTGAACTTCAGAAGGGGATAAGCTCTCTATTTTCGAAGCAGTTTCAGCTATTAATGGTTTCAGAAGATCGAAATCCAACTTGTCTTTTTTTACTATTTCTTCGGAAACACTATAAAGGTGATTCACGAAATTGTTTACAAATACAGCCGCCACGTGCAGTTTGGCTCGTTCTTCGGAAGAGATGCGAACTACTTTTTCTGAAATAATTGCGCCTAGAGTTTTTAAGACCAACTCATCTGAAGGGTGTTCTGCTTCAATGCAAATTGGAATATTCTTGAAATCAACAGTTCGATTTTTTGAAAAAGTTTGCAACGGATAAAACACACCTTTTCTATTGTTTGCAGAAAGTTCAGCCATTGTTACACCGCCCGAAGTATGAACTACTAATTTGTTCTTAAGCGGTAATCTTTCAGAAAATGACGCGATCGCATCATCAGGGATGCCAATTATGTAGATGTCGGCTTCTTTTAATTCTGTAAGATGGGTGGTAAAAGCGATATTTTTTAACTCCGAAGGGATAGTAATTTCAGACCTGTTAAATATCTGATTTATAGAAACTTTATTAGATTTATTTAAAGTTTTACATAAATGATAATTAACATTACCAAATCCCAGAAAGATGACATTTATCATAAAAGCGAAGGTAAAAACTTTTTTGCTGCAATGGAATTCAATTTATACGATAACTTTGCACTACCAAATTTCTTTATAGCCATGCACGACATAAAATCAAGAGAGGATATATCGCTTTTAGTGAGGGAATTCTATAGGAAGGTACAAAAAGACAAGCTCTTAGGGCCCATTTTTAATGGCATTATTGAAGACTGGGAACATCATTACGAGCATCTCACAGATTTTTGGCAGACTAATTTGTTCTTTGAAAAGAAATTTACCGGGAATCCGCTGCAAAAACACGTTGAAGTGGATAAAAGGATGCACGGTACCATAAATGAAATGCATTTCGGGGTTTGGATAAATCTTTGGTTCGAAACCATAGACGAACTGTTCGAAGGAGATGTGGCGCAAATTGCTAAGAACAGAGCACGGAATATGGGGACATTTATCCACCTGAAAATGTTTGAAGCACGGGGTAAAAGCGGGCAGTGAGCGTATAAGCTGTAACGTATTAATCCTAACACCATTCAGTGGCGTGATCTTACCTCTCTTAATAATGCGATCTTACTTCTCACTTCTCTAATATACTTAACAAATTTGAATAGCTTAAATGGCTATTATTCCTTATTTTTGCACCCAAAATTCGCAATAATGCAAAAGAAAATTGCTTCCATTCTTTTTTCAACCCGTCTTACCGCAACTTTATTCCTGGTTTTCGCTGCCGCAATGGCAATTGGTACTTTTCTCGATGTTGGTTATGAAAATGCCCCATCCGAATATACCCGCGAGCTTATTTACGATGCCTGGTGGTTTGAAGCTATAATGGTACTCTTTGTGGTTAACTTTATAGGAAATATATTTCGTTTCCGATTACTGAGAAAAGAGAAGCTTACCACACTTACCCTACACTTATCCTTTATATTAATTCTCTTAGGGGCTTTTGTGACACGCTATATTGGTTATGAAGGTGTTATGCATATTCGTGAAGGCGCAACAGAAAATACAATTCTCTCTCAAAATACCTATCTCACAATATTTATCGACGGAGATTATGAAATTGACGGTGTGGCACAAAGACGTCAACTCGCACCTAAAAAGGTTCGCTTTTCCGAGAGATTAAATAACGATTTCACCATTGAAACCGATTATAATAAACAACCGGTTACTATTACTTATAAAGATTTTATAAAAGGTGCTACCGAAGGTCTGGTGCCTTCAGAAAATGGAGAACAATACATAAAAATCGTTGAAGCGGGTGATGGAAATCGCCACGATCACTGGGTGAAGCTTGGAGAAGTATCAAACATTCATAATGTACTTTTTGCGGTAAATTCACCTACCGAAGGAGCCATCAATATCAACTATAATGAAGAGGATGGCACTTATACCATCGCTTCACCTTTTGAAGGAAGTTATATGCGAATGGCAGATCAACAGCAGGGAGCTGTTGTAATGGACAGCGTGCAACCACTTATGCTGCGGTCGTTATATCAGCTGGCTGGTATGGCATTCGTGATCCCCGAACCGGTAACCACCGGTAAATACGGAATCGTAAAAGCTCCCGAAGATGCACCTTCAAATCAGGATGCTTTAATCGTTGAGGTTAGCTCGAATGGCGAAACTAAAACAGCCGAATTGCTGGGAGGAAAGGGTACCTTGCCAGATCCAACTACTGTTGAAGTTGGCGGACTAAAAGTTCATCTCGCCTATGGTTCAGAGCAATACGATCTCCCTTTCAGTATTACTCTGAATGATTTTATTGCTGATAAATATCCGGGAACCGAAAAAGGATATTCTGCCTTTAAAAGTAAAGTAACCGTTGTTGATGACTCCGGCGCCTTGAAAGATGAAGAAATTTTTATGAATAATGTTTTAGATCGCGACGGATACCGATTCTTTCAATCAGGTTTCGATCCCGATGAAAAAGGAACTATTCTCTCCGTTAATCATGATTTCTGGGGAACATGGATCACTTATATTGGCTATTTTCTATTGTACCTGGGCCTTATGGCAATTCTCTTCGACAAAGGTTCTCGTTTCGGACAGTTAGAAAAAATGCTTAACAAAATCAAAAAGAAGAAAAAACAAGCGGCAACATTAATAACGCTACTTATTTCACTAACATCCTTTGCTCAGGATGCGACTCTTAATCAGCATACAAAAGCTTCAGCAGCTACCATCGACTCACTTATTTTAGAAAGTGCGGTGAGCCCCGAACATGCGGCGAAATTTGCTAAACTTATCATTCAGGATAATGGAAGAATGAAGCCTGTAAATACCTTTGCAAGTGAGTTACTTCGGAAAGTGAGTAGAAAAAACACTTATAATGGTTTAAATGCAAATCAGGTGTTTATTTCTATGACCGAGTTTCCCAGGTTATGGGTAGAAGTCCCCATAATTGCTTTAAAGCGGGGTAACGACAGTATCAGGCACGTTGCAGGAGTTTCGGAAGACGCCAAGCAAATATCGTTAATCGACCTTTTCGACGCTCAGGGAAATTATAAGTTAGAACCATACCTCCAAGAAGCTACAGCAACCAATACTCCAAATCAGTTTCAGAAGGACTTTATTAGAGCCCATGAAAATTACTACGTCTTAAATCAGGCGCTTGGCGGTGGGATATTAAAGATTTTCCCTATTCCCAACGACGAAGGAAATAAGTGGGTTTCATACCCCGAACTTTCCGAAGCAAATATGAAAGGAATGGACTCATTGTACGCGAAAAATATTCTTCCTCTATATTTCGATAGTCTTCGGAATGCTCGCGAAACAGGTGACTACTCTAAAGCAGATGAATTTTTAGAAAGTATTACTAACTTTCAGAAGAAATACGGAAGCGAAGTAATGCCTTCCGAAGGAAAAGTAAAAGCAGAAATTGTTTACAATAAAGTGGATATTTTCAATAGGCTTTATAAATATTTTGCACTCGTTGGGATACTGATGTTTGTATTTATCATTTTTCAAATCTTTAAGGAAGGAAAGGTAATCAATACCTTGGTGAAGGTATGTAAATATATCATTTGGGCGTTTTTTATCGCTATGACAATCGGACTTATTGCACGGTGGTACATAAGTGGTCATGCTCCATGGAGCGACGCATACGAGTCGGTTGTCTATGTGGGTTGGGCGACAGTCTTCTTCGGATTGGCATTTGGAAGAAAAAGCGATCTAACTATTGCCTCTACCGCCTTTGTGGCAGCCATTATTTTATGGGTGGCACATGAAAACTGGCTGGACCCTGCTATTGCTAATTTGCAGCCTGTTTTAGACAGTTATTGGCTTATGATACACGTTGCAGTAATTGTTGCCAGTTACGGCCCCTTCACACTGGGAATGATTCTGGGGGCGACTTCGCTGCTGCTAATGATCTTTACCACCAAAGGTAACCTCAAAAAGATGGAACTGAATATCAACGAACTTACTGTTATTACAGAAATGGCACTAACAGTTGGCTTGGTGATGCTCACAATAGGGAACTTCTTAGGAGGGCAGTGGGCAAATGAAAGTTGGGGAAGATATTGGGGCTGGGATCCAAAAGAGACCTGGGCCCTAATTAGTATCATGATCTATGCCTTTGTAATTCACGCGAGATTAGTTCCTGGGCTAAGAGGGAAGTGGTTGTTCAACGTCATGGCAATTTTCGCCTATGCGTCTATTATGATGACTTATTTTGGTGTGAACTTCTATTTAAGTGGTTTACACTCTTATGCGAGCGGTGATGCTCCGGCAACGCCAACCTTTGTGTGGTATATCGTTTTGATAGCGGCTTTATTAAGTACAGTTGCTTTCTTTAGATACAGAAAGTTTTACATAAAAAAAGGATAGACTTTTTATAGTCTATCCTTTTCGCCATTTAGTTGGGGATTTGTGGGGAAATATTATGAATTAGTTAGTTATAAATGTAATCCGGCTGAGTATCTATCATTCGATAGTCCTCTTGTATTTGTTCGCTAATTTCAAGCTTTTCATATAACTCTCGTGTTAAGAATTCGATCTCAACTTCGGTAGTTTTTAACTTGCGTGCTATTTTAGCGTTATCTTTTCCTTCAGATATATATTGTAATAATTTAATTTCTAAGCCGTCAAGGTCGTATTGCATAATCAGGTTCTCTAAATACACATCTTTCATGAGCTTCTCTGTATTGGTGCGGTTTAAAACTTCCTGACGCTTCAGAAAGATACGTAGTTCTGTTTGTCGCAACTGATGTTCTTCTTTAATCGATTTCATACGATACATTATAGCGTATGTAAGGATTAACATTTCAAAAATGCTGGCGCTCTTTAGGTGAAAACTTTCAGTATTTAAAAAATTAATACCGAAACTACTCAATACAAAATAATCGATTGCGAAAAGCATCGGAATAGCACTGGCTATTACATAGAATTTAGCGTAGTTCTTTTTACTGAAAAGCATCAGACCTAATACAAAGTAAAAGCTCATCAAGCCCACTAATAATGAATTGGCAACACCTGTAAAAAATTGTGTTTCAGAAATCCACCCTGAAAAAATCATCATAAAAGCAAACCCCATTACTCCGAAAGCTACATACTTAACTCTTGGAAAAAACTCTGAGAAAGTAAGATATTTTGAAGCAAATAATGCACTTAATCCGGCCGCGAAGAGCAATAAGGTAGATTGCATCGCCGCAGTATTGATAATATTCAAGCCTATAAGTGAAAAAAGACCGTCACTGAAAAAGAATGTTGCGGTAATTCCAGCCAAGGCCATGGAATAAAATAAAAATACTTTTTCCTCGAAGAGAAAAAAGCAAATAAGGTTAAGCAAAATCACCATTATAGCAAAGCCATAATAGAGACCCCTCTTAAATAATGTAGCTTGTGTAATAGTATCGGCTTCATGAGCCGTCGCGATTAAACTAGCATTTGAATTGGTATTTGAACTAAAAAAGTAAGTTTTTTCTTTAATTTCTGAATTTCCGAAAGTAGACCTGACATTTGTGCTAGCAGTTACCGGAGCAATTATTTTACTATTGGTAACTTCTTTCGTAGCGTTAAGCTTTAATTGATTCTTTTGAGCGTCATCTGACTTAACTAACGCTTTTTCAGATACTTTGGTTTTTGCTTTGTCCAGTTTTACAGCCGAAAATGACGAACTGAACACGAATAGCGCAGCTATCATAATACACAAAGCGGGGGGTAAATTTTGTGATCTCATCATGTAGGTTTTAATAATTTGGGTAGTGCAATATAATAAAAATTTACACTTCAACTAAAAAATTTGCATTTAATCGATGAAAAGCACAAAAAAAACCATTTGCGTTGGCAAATGGTTAACTTTTTGAAATGGAATATTATTTTAGTTTCCTACCATATCTTCAGGTTTTACCCACTCGTCAAACTCTTCGGCTGTAAGATAATTGAGCTTTACAGCTTCTTCCTTCAATGTAGTTCCGTTTTTATGTGCTGTATTTGCGATTTCCGCAGCTTTATAATACCCTATTTTAGTATTCAGGGCTGTAACCAGCATCAATGAATTATTCAAAAGTTTCTCAATAACCTCCATATTAGGTTCAATACCCTTCGCACAGTGTTCGTCGAAAGAAACACATGCATCACCTAACAATTGTGCCGAATGTAAAAAGTTAGCCGCCATTACAGGCTTAAAAACATTTAATTCGTAGTGACCTTGCATTCCGCCCACGGCAATCGCCATATCATTACCAATCACCTGGGCACAAACCATTGTTAGTGCTTCGCATTGCGTAGGATTCACTTTGCCGGGCATTATAGAAGAGCCCGGTTCGTTAGCAGGAATAGTTATTTCTCCAATTCCACTTCGGGGTCCGCTGGCCATCATTCTAATATCATTTGCGATCTTGTTGAGGGAAACAGCCAGTTGTTTGAGTGCCCCATGCGACTCAACTATGGCGTCGTGCGCTGCTAAGGCTTCAAATTTATTCTCGGCAGTTACAAAAGGTAAGCCCGTGAATTTTGCGATATACTGAGCTACTTTAACGGCATAGCCTTTTGGCGTATTTATTCCCGTACCCACAGCTGTACCTCCCAAAGCAACTTCTGCCAGATGAGGTAAGGTATTTTTCAGAGCTTTTAACCCATGATCAAGTTGTGAGGCATAACCGCTAAATTCCTGACCCAGGGTTAGGGGAGTAGCGTCCATTAAATGAGTTCGTCCTATTTTTACGACATCTTTAAAGTCTGCAGACTTTTTAACCAGTGTACTATGAAGTTGTTCTATTCCCGGAATAGTAACTTCCACTAATTTTTTATAGGCAGCAATATGCATCCCTGTGGGAAAAGTATCGTTAGAAGATTGTGATTTGTTGACATCATCGTTGGGTTGAAGTGTTTTGTCGCCTTCACCTATTTGTTTCCCAGCGATTTGATGTGCTCTATTAGCAATTACTTCATTTACATTCATATTACTTTGAGTTCCGCTACCGGTCTGCCAGATCACCAAAGGAAACTGCGTATCGTGTTTTCCGTCTAGAATTTCATCACACACCTTCGCAATAAGATCTCTTTTTTCTTCTGAAAGTACTCCCAGATCACAATTTGTGTAGGCTGCAGCTTTTTTTAAATATGCGAACCCATAGACAATTTCTAATGGCATAGATCCCGGCGCTCCGATCTTAAAGTTATTTCTAGAGCGTTCGGTTTGCGCTCCCCAAAGCTTATCGGCAGGGACTTTTACCTCACCCATAGTGTCTTTTTCTATTCTGTATTTCATCGAGTTTGCATTTAGTTTCTATACAGTACAAAGATACTTAAATCACAGATGCTACTCAACTCTCGAATTGTTTATTTGATGTGAATAAATTGAAATATTTTATTGTTTTTTTTGAAAAAATCCCACTATCTTTGAAGCAGATTATAAAACAAGCTTCATTATGTTCGATTTTGACCAATATTTAGGGTTTTTAGCATTCATTACCATATTAACCATAGGTTTTTGGCTAATGATTTTTCTGGTATCGATTATTCCTTATTGGATT
>CBDUGY010000098.1:0-11098 GCA_965367015.1 uncultured Ulvibacter sp. | reverse complement strand
CAAAACCATCGTTATCAATATCGCAAATCACTAATGGATTTGGCATCATGTTGATAACGGGAGGAGAATCTAAGATTATATCAAAATTCTGAGTAGTATCAAAACAGGAAGTATTGGTGTCATTCTCTAGTCGAATGAAAATGGTAGTTGGTGAAGCTGAAACCGTATAAGGATTAGGTAACGGATTTATATCAGCATCGGCATCGGCCTGACTAATATGATAAGTAACTGTAAAATCGAATGGACTTTGTGTACCGAGTACTGTTGCATCAAAAAGAGCGGATAGGTTCACATCTTCATCGCCTGATCCATCTTGATCACAAACATAATAAGGAGAAGTTACAGCTCCGGCAATCGCACTTCTAAATTCAATAATAAAGGATTCCGTATCAAAACAATTTCCGGAAAGATCTTCAATTCTAACATAAATAGTTTCTGTAGTACCGGTTATTAAATAGGATCCAGGTGTAACTATCGCTGCTATTCCAGCATCAGCATCGGCCTGAGAATTATGATAAGTTATATTAAATAAGGTAGGATCTTGTGCTCCCAGAACAACAGCATCATTGACAGTTAGATCGAAAATACCTGGCATAGTACCATCATCACATATAAAAAGATCGTTAGGTTGATTGGCAACCGGTTGTGGATTGAATATAATTTCCACATCGTCAGAAACATCACAAACACCATCTGAAGCCGTACAAGTATAAGTTCCTGAGTTAGGTGCTGTAACAACATATGTTGGATTCACAGCTCCTGCAATAGGCACCAAGTTTAAATACCATTGATAAGTTACACCTGCGGTCATGGTATCACCATCTAATACAATTGGCGTTGTATCACAGGTTTCAATGTCGGGTCCAAGGTCTACTGTGAATGTTGCACTTGGGGTTACGGTAACGTCATCGGTTAAAACCACGACTTCTCCGTTACAAGTATTTGTATAAGTCACTCTAGCCGTGAATACCTCAGGTCCTGTAACACATACATTGAGAGTTGGAGTAGTTCCAATTACTGTCCCGGTAGCATCTAACCATTCGAAAACATAGGTTGGAGGGCCAACAGGATTAAAACTCCACGCTTCATTTGTTGTCGTCCAAGGAGAATCAGAAGTATTTCTTCCGGGAGGAATGTATCCTATGGTCCCTGCATTATTTTGAATTCCTACCGCAGCGTTTCCACCGTTCCAAGTTGGGCAAGCAGGCTTATCTCTAATATATATCTCAATAACATTTGAAAATTCATAAAATACAGCCATGTGAGTGGCTTCTAAAGAATTACAAGAGCCGGAAAACAATGCTACTTCAAAATACGAGACAACCAATACCCTGTTTGGGAACGTCCCTAAAACTTCATAACCAATTTCGTTACCAGGATTAATGGAAGGATGAATATCATGGACAGGTGTAAATACATTAGCTTCTCCGAGCGCATCGGGAGTATTTGAAGGTAAGTCTGTACTAAAACTCCAACCGTTCGTTGTATCTGTCGGGTCCACATCAAATCGAATAACTCCGTTCGAACCAACTTGAAAATCTTGCTCCAAATTTCCGAAGAAACAAAATTCGAATGGCAAGGTATCTACAGGAGACCATACATCATCAGTTGTTATATTTATCGAATTCGCAAGACCATCGAAAGGGAAAGGAGGCGTATATGGTACAGAATTTACCGTATAATTGGACCCTGAGGTATCAAAAGTAGGTAAAAAAGTAGCTGTAATATCTGCACAACCACCCATAGTACAATCGGCAGTAATGTCGGGGCCGGCATCCACAAATAATGAGCCGGGACCCTGTGCAACTACTGCTAGAGGTGATAATAGTAGGTATAAAAAGAACTTAAAAACGCTTGGGGAAATCTTTTTCATAATCAATTTAGTATAATTCGCGAAATTTAGGAAAATTTTATGAAAATAAGGGGGTCTCAAAAGTAAAAATAGTGGAATCCAATTTTTTATAGCAAAGGCCGAATGCGTATCTTTGCAAATTATCTTTTTACAAAGACATTATATTTTTTATTTATGGATTTAGAAAAACAGCTGAAAGCGATAGAAGCCATGGGAGATGATCATGTAGGATCTTCTACCGAAACTCCGTTGCGAATAGATGCTTTTGAGCTTAGTGATATTGAAAAAATCGCGTCAATTAAAAAGGACGTTCATAGTATAATGCACACTTTGGGTCTGGATCTTACTGACGATAGTTTGAAAGGCACACCTACCCGAGTTGCAAAGATGTTTGTTCAGGAAATATTTGGTGGGTTACACCCCGACAGAAAGCCGAAAGCTTCTACATTTGATAACAAATACAAGTACAACGAGATGTTGGTTGAAAAAAATATCACCTTGTACTCTACTTGTGAACACCATCTTCTCCCAATTGTAGGAAAGGCACATATTGCATATATTTCTAGCGGTAACGTGGTTGGACTTTCTAAAATGAACCGAATTGTAGATTATTACGCTAAGCGCCCACAAGTGCAGGAAAGACTTACCATGCAAATCGTTAAGGAACTTCAACAAGTTTTAAACACCGAAGACGTGGCTTGTGTGATTGATGCGAAACACCTTTGTGTTAATTCTAGAGGAATACGCGACATCGATAGTAGCACTGTAACCAGTGAATTTGGTGGAAAATTTAAGAATCCCGAAACACGTAGAGAATTCTTAGATTATATTCAGCTGGAAACCGAGTTTTAATCTTCAACCAAACCACCATAGATGAATCTTTACGAAACACAAGAACTCTATATTTATAATACACTTTCTAAAAAGAAGGAAAAATTTGTACCAATTCATGAAGGAGCGGTAGGAATGTATGTGTGCGGACCAACCGTTTACAGTAATGTCCATATGGGGAATTGTCGTACTTTCTTGTCTTTTGATCTCGTATACAGATATTTGAAACACTTAGGGTATAAAGTCCGGTACGTTAGAAATATCACCGATGCCGGTCATCTCGAAAATGACGGAGAAAGCGGGGACGATCCTATTCTGAAAAAAGCTCGGTTAGAGCAAATGGAACCTATGGAGGTAGTTCAAAAATATACAGTTGATTTCCATGATACTATGGCCAAATTCAATGCCATTCCACCTAGTATCGAACCCACGGCAACCGGTCATATTATAGAACAAATACACATAGTCGAGAAAATTCTTTCTGAAGGTTATGCTTACGAGAAAAATGGTTCTGTGTATTTTGATGTGACTAAGTTTAATAAAGACCATCATTACGGAAAGTTAAGTGGAAGAAATCTAGAAGACATGATCGCTAATACTCGCGAACTTGCCGGACAAAGTGAAAAGAAGAATCCTCAGGATTTTGCCCTTTGGAAAAAAGCTGAACCGCAACATATTATGCGCTGGCCTTCTCCATGGAGCGATGGTTTTCCGGGATGGCACCTTGAATGTACAGCGATGAGCACCAAATATCTTGGAACTCAGTTCGATATACACGGAGGGGGAATGGATCTTAAATTTCCGCATCACGAATGTGAGATTGCTCAGGCCGAAGCTACAAACAAGAAATCGCCTGTAAATATTTGGATGCACACCAATATGCTTACACTAAACGGTAAGAAAATGTCGAAATCGACGGGAAATAATATTCTTCCTGAAGAATTATTTTCCGGCAATAATTCTATATTGAGTAAGGCTTTTTCTCCAACGGTGGCTAAGTTTTTTATGTTTCAGGCACATTATGCGAGTATGCTCGACTTTTCGAATGATGCTCTGGTAGCTTCAGAAAAAGGCTTTAATCGATTAATGGAAGCGTATCGTTCTATGGAGGGCCTTTCCACAGGAAAAATCAGTACGTTCGATATAACAGCATGGAAGCAATCTTGCTATGATGCCATGAACGATGATTTTAATAGTCCTATCTTAATCGCACAATTATTCGAGGCTACGAAATTTATCAACGGATTGAAAGACGGGAGTGAAACTATTACTAAAGAGGATCTCGAAACACTTCAAAAAACCATGCACGATTTTATTTTCGATATTTTAGGTTTGGTTGATGTTGCTTCGGAAGGAAATAATGATTCAAATAAACTCTCGGGAGCTGTTGAATTATTAATCCAGCTTAGAGACAAAGCCCGGGCTAATAAAGATTTTGCTACTTCCGATCAAATTCGCGATCAGTTATTAGAAGTTGGTATTCAACTGAAAGACGGAAAGGACGGAACAACCTTTTCGCTAAATTAATCCTAGATAATAAAACAATTATCATTTTTCGAAGAGGTGATTCAGAAGGGACAGTTTATAAATTATGAAAAAAATTCTCACCTACCCTTTCGTATTTTTAATTCGCGGCTATCAGATATTGATTTCCCCTCTTCTTCCATCAACTTGCCGCTATACACCAACATGTTCTAATTACGCCATACAAGCACTGGAAACTCATGGAATACTACGAGGAAGCTGGTTAGCTGCAAAGCGAATTGCAAGTTGTAATCCTTGGGGCGGTCACGGTCACGACCCAGTTCCGCCGAAAAAAGAAAAGCAATAATTGTGTCGGCTTGCGTTTGTCCTTTTTGTTATCTTTACGCCTCAATCACCAAATTTATCTCTTTAACTAAACACTATGCATTACTTAAGTTTTGTCTGGGATCCTTCTGAAGGAATAGATCTCGGCTTTTTTCTAATTCGTTATTACAGTTTAATGTTTGTAGTGGCGTTTACACTAGGATGGTTTATTACTAAACGTATCTTTAAAAATGAAGGGGAGCCTCTGGAGAAACTGGATAGTCTGTTTATCTATATGGTGATTGCGATCTTGTTAGGCGCAAGACTGGGTCACGTCCTATTTTATCAAAGTGAACTTATTTTTGAAGATCCAATTTCCATTTTCCTACCCTTTAGAACTGTGCCAGTATTTGAATATACAGGTTTTCAAGGCTTAGCGAGTCATGGAGCGGCAATTGGAGTGATCATCGCCATGTTTCTCTACAGCAAAAAAGTATTGAAAAAACCGGTACTGTGGATCTTAGACCGGATAGTAATTCCGGTAGCTTGCGGCGCCATTTTTGTGAGAATCGGCAACTTTATAAATTCCGAAATAATTGGGAAGGCAACCAATAGCGATTTCGGTGTAATTTTTAAGCAACTTGGCGAAGACTTTCCACGGCATCCCGCGCAATTATACGAATCTGCAGGTTATGTGATCGTATTCCTTGTACTTTGGTATATTTACTGGAAAACGGACAAGCGTAAGCAATTAGGCTTTTTATTCGGAGCTTTTCTAATTCTGCTTTGGACAGTTCGATTTATAGTCGAATTTGTAAAAGAAGCGCAAGTAGGAGAGCGTGCAGATTGGGTACTCAATACCGGACAGTTATTAAGTATTCCATTTATTTTATTAGGCATATTCTTTGTGGTTCAATCTGCAAAGAAACGATTCGAGTAATATGAAAAAAGTTGTTATTTCAGGGGTAATGCTCAGTCTATTAGCTGTGGGTATAAGTTGTAAAAATTCTTCGGAAGAAAAAGTACTCACAAGAGAAGTTGTCTTTAAAAAAGAAGCCGAAGCAACACTGTTTAAAGCAAATTCGGATTCAATTTTGGCCCGATTAGATATTGAAATTGCCGATGACGAATACCAAACTCAAACCGGTTTGATGTATCGTAAATCGATGGAAGACTCCCAGGGGATGTTGTTCATTTTCGATGATGAAACGATGCGCTCTTTCTATATGAAGAATACTGAGTTTCCGCTGGATATTATTTTTATAAATAGCGCAAATGAAGTTGTGAGTATTCAGAAAAACGCTAAACCACTAGATCCTACTCCACTAGCTTCAGAAGGAATAACAAAGTATGTTTTGGAAGTTAACGCCGGCTTGAGCGATCGTTGGAATCTTCAAAAAGGTGACAAATTAAAATGGAATAATACTACGAAGTAGTTCGCATTATATTTCAAACCTAAGTTATCACATAAAAAAAACCCTCCGCAATGCGAAGGGTTTTTTAATTTTGAAGAAAATAGAATTAAGCTTCTACTGGCTCAACTTCTTTCTTCTTATCAGTAAGGTCTATACCCTTTTTCTTTACTGTATCGAACATTACCGGTGTTGCAATAAACAACGATGAGTACGTACCCACTACAACCCCTACAATTAATGCAAAGATTAATCCGCGGATCGATTCTGCTCCTATAAAGAAAATCGATAAAAGTACGATCAACGTCGTTAACGAAGTATTTAAAGTTCGACTTAACGTACTATTTAAAGCTGAGTTAATTACTCTGCTAAATTTCCAGCTGCTGTGTTCATTGAAATACTCACGAATTCTATCGAATACAACAACCGTATCATTCAACGAGTACCCAATCACTGTTAAGATTGCCGCAATAAACGACTGATCGATCTCCATACTGAAAGGCATAAATCTGTACGTTAATGAAAAGATTCCCAATACAATTAATACATCGTGGAATACAGCCGCAACCGCTCCCAAACTAAACTGCCATCTTCTAAATCGGAGTAGGATATATAAGAACACTACGATCAGCGAGCCTAAAACTGCCCAGAACGAATCCTTTTTAATATCATCGGCAATAGTTGGACTTACCTTATAGTATTCCATTCTTCCAGCAATCTTCGCTTCGTCATCTGCCTTAAAGTCTTCTAAAGTCATCCCAGATGGAAGATTAGATTTCAATCCGGTATATAGCATAGTTTCTATCTCGTCATCGACATCAGTTCCACTCTCGTCAACTTTATATTTCGTTGTAATTTTCAACTGATTATCCCCACCATAGGTTTTGGCTTCAGCACTTCCAAAGACAGCGATCATATCGTTCTGAATTTGAGTAGCGTTCACATCTTTATCGAAACGCACGGTATAAGTACGTCCTCCCACAAAATCGACACCTTGGTTTAGACCATTCGTGAATAATGATCCCACACTGATTAACAGTAACACTGCAGATACTACATAAGCAATCTTACGTTTTCCGAGGAAATCGATGTTTACGTTACTAAACAAATTCTTGGTTACAGAAGTTGAGAAGTTTAACGGCTTCCCGTTTTTCGTATAACTATCGATAAACAATCTTGTAATAAAGATAGCTGTGAATAGAGAAGTAAGGATACCAATTAATAAAGTAGTTGCAAAACCTTGGATTGGCCCTGTACCAAATACTAATAAAATAAGACCTGTAAGTCCGGTTGTTATGTTTGCATCTAAAATTGATGAAAGTGCATTTTGGAAACCATCTTTAATAGCGTCTTTCTGCAGTTTACCTTTTTGTAATTCTTCTCGAATACGTTCAAAAATAAGTACGTTCGCATCAACTGAAATACCAATTGTCAATACAATACCCGCAATACCCGGCAGTGTTAAAACAGCACCAAGCCCTGCTAGGATTCCGAAGATAAATAAGATGTTCACCACTAAAGCGACATCGGCGAAAAGACCTGCCTTTCCGTAGTAACCTACCATCCAAAATAAAACAAAAGCGAGTGCAAGCACAAAAGATAAAATACCGCTATCGATGGCTTCTTGCCCTAATGTTGGACCAACAACTTCAGCTTGAATAATATCTGCGGAAGCAGGTAATTTACCAGCTCTAAGTACATTCGCTAAATCCTGTCCTTCTGTTATATCGAAGTTTCCTGTAATTTCACTTCGTCCCCCGCCAATTCCTCCGGCAACTGATACTCCCGGTGCAGAATATACGATATCATCTAAAACGATAGCTATCTGACTCTGATTGATATTGGCCTGATTGGTCATTTCTTCCCAAATCTTGGCACCTTTACCATTCATCTGCATATTTACAGCCACACGACCTACTTGATCATAAGATTGTTGTGCATCGGTTACAACACCACCAGATAATGGAGGAGTCATATCGCGATTCCCTCGTATGGCATATAATGCAGAAGTAGTTATTACATCACCATCTACAGTTTCAAGATCTTTAGGTTTTTCCCAAATAAATTTAGCAAAACGATCTGCCTGAGGTAATAAAGCTCGTACCTGCGGCATTCTCAGGTAACTGTTTACAACAGCAGTATCCTTTAAAGAAAAAGTTGCAATAACAGGACCTCCCTGGTAACCCGGGGATACCATCATAGACAGAATAGGATTTGTTGTTTCCGGATCCGCAAGAGTATCGTTCACATTCTCTCCTCCAATAAGTTCACTTAAATCAGGATCTGTTTCGGTGGTGTCTTTAGCCGTTTCCTTTGTTTCCGGCTTTTCAGCTTTTTTAATTTCAGCTACTTTAGCATCTGCCTGAAAAAGAAAGCCTTGCATTTCTTCAAACTTATATACATCCCAGAATTCTAATTGGGCAGTACTTTGTAATAATTTTTTAACACGATCTACATCTTTCGCTCCCGGTAATTCTACTAAAATACGAGCAGATTGTCCAAGACGTTGAATGTTCGGTTGTGTAACTCCAAACTTATCAATACGCTTTCTAAGTACTTCCAGTGCCGAAGTTACTGATTCGTTTACTTTTCTTTCAATGATTGTTTTAACCTCATCGTTGGTCATCGAGGCGTTGATATCATCTTCTAAGCTTTTATTAAAGAAAATATCTGGAGAAGCAAGTGAATTTTCGCCATCCAGATCTTCAAAAGCTTTGAAGAAAGATTCTAGATAGGTTTCCTGAGAGCTTTTTTGAAGCTCTGAAGCATTGTTTAGCGCTAGGTTAAAAGCGGGATCTTTAGAATTATTAGCTAATCCTTTTAATATATCCTTAACTGAAACCTGCAGAATTACGTTAATTCCACCTTTAAGATCGAGACCTTTATTAAGTTCTTTTTCTTTTGCCGTGTTATAATCGATACCTAAAACCACAGGATTTCCTCCAATTGAATCAAGATATCTTAACTCAGCAACATCTCTGAGTTTCGGCTCGTTTGCCGGGTATGCATTATTAGCATACTCCTTTGCTTCATTTTCTACTTTGTTTGCGATGTATGTAAATGACAATTGGTATAAACTTACCAATCCAAATAATACAGCAAATACTGTAATGAGTCCTTTATTTTGCATTGTTTATATTTTTTTGGTCAAATTTTTTGGAACGGGCAAATATAGAATTTACCGTATGATCTGACAATAATTTTTATTGAATAATGAGCTTCTGGATTTATCGAAGCTTAATTAAATTTATTTGAAGTGTATTGGAAGTACCTGTGATGTTTCTAATCGTTAAAAGAAATACAAATGTCCACCAAGTTGTTGGTGTATCAAGCTTTCCCATCGAGTGAAGGGCCTGCCCTAACTTCAGGAATAACGTAAGATAAATTGTCTATTGCGATTGCAATAGTTTTTTGTCTGATAAAAGCCGTTCTATCTATTTCAATGTTGGCTTGTAACTCAATATTGCGTATTGAATATTTTACAGCCGGTTTAAAAGGCTCTTTCTTCCCAAGGTGTATATCAAGAAGGCAACCATTAAAATCGGTGGTAAAATCTGAACTCTTCTGAATTTCACAAACATTGAGTTTATATGTGGAACTTTCGTTTTCTGAAGGAATTTGGGTAGGGAAATCGTTTTGATTATAAGAAGTATAACCAAGTTCCAGATGGTTCTCCTTAGCAAATATGCTTTTAATCCCGGCAACATCCATGTCGCTGTAATACGAAATTTTTAGACTTCCGTCTGAAAATGATCGCACCTTAATATTGGCAACTCCAATACTCTGCAATTGTTTTTTTACAACTGCGACAGCATTTTCAGTTTCGGCGACAGTCACGTCATCGGTGGCAAACTGTACTACGATTTCCTGATTCTGAATATGCGGTTGCTCCTGGCTAAACCCGAATAAGACAAGGATCAGAAATAAAGTACTTATGTACCATTTTGCGTTCATGCGCCAAATATAAAAAACAAAAGTTGCACAAGGCAACTTTTGTTTGTTTAATTAGTTAAGGTTCTTTTATAACTCTAAAAGTCCATTTGTCTTACTAACTCCATCCGCACTCTCTTTCAGATGCGCTTTTTCAGCGTCGTTCAACTCTAGCTTTACTATCTTTTCAATTCCATTTCTACCAAGTACTACGGGTACTCCAATACATAGATCATTTAATCCATATTCCCCTTCCAAGAGTACTGAACATGGATATATCTTTTTCTGATCGCATGCAATAGCCTGCACCAACCCACTTACAGCTGCTCCGGGCGCATACCATGCCGATGTTCCAAGTAATCCGGTAAGAGTTGCGCCTCCAACTTTGGTATCTTCTTTAACCTGTTCTAGTCTTTCTTCAGAAATAAAAGCCGTAACGGGAATACTATTTCGTGTAGCCATACGGGTTAGTGGTACCATTCCTTTATCACTATGACCGCCAATCACCATTCCATCAACATCGCTAATGGGAGCTCCCAATGCCTCAGCCAATCGATATTTAAAGCGAGCGCTATCTAAAGCGCCCCCCATACCAATAATTCGGTTTTTAGGAAGATCGGTAGTTTTATGTACCAAATACGTCATAGTATCCATAGGATTACTTACTACAATAATTATAGTTTTTGGAGAATGCTTTACCAAATTTGAAGAAACTGTCTTTACAATACCTGCGTTAATTCCTATCAATTCTTCACGTGTCATACCTGGTTTTCTCGGAATACCACTGGTAATAACACAAATATCGCTATTTGCGGTTTTAGAATAATCATTCGTCGTACCTATAATACGCGTATCAAATCCGTTTAATGAAGCGGTTTGCATAAGATCCATCGCTTTTCCTTCAGCATATCCTTCCTTAATGTCCAGCAAAACTACTTCGCTTGCAAAATTTTTAATAGCAATATATTCGGCACAACTAGCACCTACTGCACCTGCTCCAACAACTGTTACTTTCATTATTAGTTAATTTTATAGTTTATTTTATTTTCGTCGGAAGAAATAGTATTTCTTTCAAATTCGATTCAAAAATACAATTATATACATTAATATTTAAGGCTTTAGCTATTAAATTCCGAAGTGAATTCCGGCTGAAACTGAATTGTATTCCGCTATGTTATAATCGGCGTGAAGTCCGAAGAAACCTAACTGTAATTTTGCGCCTACATTCGCTCTAACACCTGAGACTTTAGTTTTTATCGAAAAAGGATCGGTAAACTCGCTGGTT
>CBDUGY010000097.1:0-11179 GCA_965367015.1 uncultured Ulvibacter sp. | reverse complement strand
GCGGCTTCGCACAGGATAAGCGATTCGCACACTTTTTACAAAGTAAAAAGTGGCTCTCTGCTTACATGTTGCGGCGATATTGTCCGCCAACTTCAAAAAGGGCTGATGTTATCTGCCCTAACGAACATACCTTCGTTGCTTCCATAAGCTGCTCAAAGATATTTTCGTTGTTGATTGCGGCTCGCTGTATTTTTTGAATAGCCGTTTCTGTTACCGATTTATTAGAATTGTGAAGATTTTTGAGGATTTCTATTTGATATTGCTTCTCTTCTTCTGTTGCACGAATAACTTCGGCCGGTAAAACTGTGGGTGATCCAGTACTACTTAAAAAGGTATTTACACCAATAATTGGAAACTTGCCGTTGTGTTTCAAGGTCTCATAATATAAACTTTCTTCCTGTATCTTACTTCTCTGATACATAGTTTCCATTGCGCCTAAAACTCCGCCTCTTTCAGTAATACTATCAAATTCTTTTAATACTGCTGCCTCAACAAGATCAGTTAGCTCTTCTATTATAAATGAACCCTGAATCGGGTTTTCATTCTTAGCCAACCCTAACTCTTTATTAATAATCAATTGTATTGCCATGGCGCGTCTCACACTTTCTTCAGTAGGGGTTGTAATGGCTTCATCGTAAGCATTGGTGTGTAGTGAGTTGCAATTATCGTATATCGCATAAAGTGCCTGTAACGTTGTACGGATATCATTAAAGTCAATTTCCTGAGCATGTAGAGATCGACCTGAAGTTTGAATATGATACTTCAACATCTGTGCTCTCGGATTTGCACCGTATTTTTCTTTCATGGCCTTTGCCCAAATTTTTCTCGCAACTCGACCTATTACCGAATATTCCGGATCGATTCCATTACTAAAGAAAAATGATAAATTAGGTCCAAAATCGTTGATATCCATCCCTCGACTCAGATAATACTCTACATAAGTAAATCCGTTAGATAAGGTAAAAGCTAATTGAGTAATTGGGTTTGCCCCCGCTTCTGCAATGTGATATCCGCTAATGGAGACCGAATAAAAGTTTCTAACTTTATTTTCAATAAAATATTCTTGCACATCACCCATCAACCTCAAAGCAAATTCAGTAGAAAAAATACAGGTGTTTTGTGCTTGATCTTCCTTCAAGATGTCGGCTTGAACTGTACCACGAACCTGCATTAGAGTTTCGAACTTTATCTTATTATAAATCTCTTGAGGTAACACCTGATCTCCGGTTACTCCCAAAAGCATAAGACCAAGACCATTATTACCCTCGGGTAGATCACCCTGGTATCGTGGCCTTTCCACACCTTTTTCCTTATATATGTCAGCAATCTTTGAGATTACTTCTTTCTCCATGCCATTTTCGATGATGTATTTTTCGCAATTCTGATCGATTGCAGCATTCATAAAGAAACCTAGTAACATAGGTGCCGGACCATTAATTGTCATGCTAACCGAAGTCATAGGGTCACTTAAATCAAACCCTGAATATAGCTTTTTGGCATCGTCAAGACAACATATCGAAACTCCTGCATTACCTATCTTGCCATAAATATCCGGACGAAGATCCGGATCGTTACCATAAAGTGTGACACTGTCGAATGCTGTCGATAGTCGTTTTGCGGGTAACCCCATGCTAACGTAATGAAAACGACGGTTAGTACGTTCGGGTCCACCCTCTCCGGCAAACATTCTGGCTGGATCTTCTCCAGTTCTTTTAAAAGGGTAGAGACCCGCAGTAAATGGAAACTCTCCCGGAACATTTTCTTGTAACGTCCATCTTAAGATATCTCCCCATGCCTTATAAGTTGGCAAAGCGACTTTTGCTATCTGAGTATGCGAAAGCGACTCGGTATGTGTATCAATTTCTATCTCTTTATTTCGAACTTTAAAAGTATAAACCGGGGATTTGTATTTTGCCAACTTTTCGTCCCAACCTGTAATTACTTCCCAATTATAAGGATCTAAATTAAGTTTTACTCTGTCGAACTCGGCTAATAATAACTTAATAAGTTCTTTATTTTCTTCAGAGGAGATTAAAGAATCATATACAAGTCCCGCTTTATCTAACTCTGGTTGCTTTCCTGAAACCGATTCCAGTGTTTTAAATATTCCATACAGTTTTTGTGCTACTTCCGATTGGTCTATTGCTCTTTTATCGTACGCTCTGTTGTTTTCAGAAATTTCTGAAAGGTATCGAGTTCTAGCCGGTGGAATCACAAAGATTTTTTCAGACATCTCGTCTGAAATCTTATAATCACTCTTCAAATCTGAAGCTGTTTTCTCTACAATTTTGTCCATTATTTCTTTGTAGAGTTTATTCATACCGGGATCGTTGAACTGTGAAGCGATAGTTCCATATACCGGAAGATCATCCTGTGAAGTTTCCCATAGTTGATGATTACGCATATACTGTTTCTTCACATCGCGAAGTGCATCTAAAGAACCCCTTTTATCGAACTTATTAATGGCTACCAGATCGGCAAAGTCCAACATATCAATTTTTTCGAGTTGAGTAGCAGCACCAAATTCGGGTGTCATTACGTATAATGAAACATCACTGTGTTCGAGTATTTCGGTATCGCTTTGTCCAATTCCTGAAGTTTCTAAAATGATGAGGTCGTATTCGGCAGCTTTTAAGACTTCAATTGCCTCTGCCACATATTTTGACAATGCTAAATTACTTTGTCTTGTAGCCAAACTCCGCATATATACTCGTGGTGAGTTGATAGCATTCATTCTAATTCGGTCACCAAGCAATGCGCCTCCGGTCTTCCTTTTAGAGGGATCCACAGAGATCAACCCAATAGTCTTTTTCGGAAAATCGATCAGAAACCTTCTAACGAGTTCGTCAACAAGCGACGATTTACCGGCTCCTCCTGTTCCCGTTATACCTAAAACAGGCGTTGTTATTGTTTTATTTTTCTCATGTATTTTTTGAAGAGTTTCTGCGGCAACTTCCGGAAAATTCTCGGCAGATGATATTACTCGCGCGATCGCACCAGGAATCTTTTGTGAAAGTTTGTCCAGCTCACCATTTAATTTATCTCCAATTGGAAAATCGGATGTTTTTACCAGATCGTTAATCATTCCTTGCAATCCCAGCTCTCTCCCGTCATCGGGCGAATAAATTCTGGTAATGCCATAATCCATCAATTCTTTGATTTCAGAAGGTAAGATGACACCTCCACCGCCGCCAAAGATCTTTATATGACTGGCTCCTTTCTCTTTCAAAAGATCGTACATATATTTAAAATACTCATTATGCCCACCTTGATAGGATGTCATAGCAATTGCGTTAGCATCTTCCTGAATCGCAGTATTCACGACTTCTTCAACACTACGATCATGTCCCAGATGAATTACCTCTACCCCGGTAGATTGAATAATTCTTCGCATAATATTGATCGCGGCATCGTGACCATCAAAAAGTGAAGCGGCTGTAACTATACGTACCTTATTCTTAGGAACATATGGAGCTTGTTGTTGCATAAATGAATTCTATTAGATTTTTCGAAGTACAAATTTATGAAAACCTTAGAGATATACAGTGTTTAAAACCCAACATCCAATCATAAAAAAAATATAATTTATATAAGAATGTGCAATAATTTTGTATATTGCGACATCATTATTAAACTATAAAATATTAACATTATGAAAAAAATTTACTTTTTAGCAGTTGCTGTATGTGCTTTCGCATTCAACGCAAATGCTCAGATTATTGAAGATGACTTTGAGTTTTACACTCTTGGTGACATGGGAACTCAAGCTCCAGGTATCTGGACTAACTGGTCTCAAGACCCAGCTGGATCTCCAGGTGAAAACATGATTGTAACTGATGCTTTTGCAAGTAACGGTACTAAAGCTGGTGCTGTAAATGTTGCAGGACAAGATGCTCTTTTACTTTTAGGTAATCAAACTAGTGGTGATTATACTTTAGAATGGGATATGTATGTTCCTTCTGGACAATCAGGTTATTTCAATATTCAAGGTGAAATTCCTTCTGGTGCACTAACTGGTGTTTTTAACTCTAGTGACATCTACTTTAACGAAGCTAATGGAACTCCCGGTGTAGGTAACGATCCTAACTCTGGAGATTTTAACTTCCCACACGACGCGTGGTTTAGAGTTTCTATTTACGCAGATGTAGATGCAACTGAGTACACTTTAACTGTTGACGGAGTATCTCAAGCACCTGTTGCTTTTCAAGCAGATGCTACTTTAGGTGGAATCGACTTTTTCTTCGCTGGTGCAACCAACGAATATTATGTTGATCAAGTATTATACGTACAAGGTCCATTAGGAGTTAACGATTTTTCTGCTGATGTATTTAGCGTATATCCTAACCCAGTAAAAGATGTATTAAACATTAGCTCTAAGGCTGCTGTTGATGCTGTAACTGTATATGATGTTCTTGGTAAAGTTGTTCTTCAGGCTCAACCTGATGCAATCTCTCCAAGTCTTGATATGAGTGCTCTTTCTTCTGGTGCTTACTTAGTACAAGTAACAATCGGAGATGCTACTAAAACAATCAAGGTTATCAAATAAGAATTTATCTTTTAGATAATTTAAAAGACCCTTCATATGAAGGGTCTTTTTTTTTACTTTTGATTTAATAAATTTCTACTACAAAAATTTCTTCTATGTATTTAAAAAAGATAATCCTGCTCGTTTCCTGTTTTACGGTAATCTCATGTGCCGAATTGCAAGGAGTTGTAAACAATCTCCCTAACCAAACCGGTATGGACCCAGCAATGATTGGTAATGGCCTAAGACAGGCATTAGATTTTGGCATAGATAAACAAGTTAAGAAGCTCACGCAGAAAGATGGTTTTTATAAGAATTCACTTGTAAAAATCTTACTTCCAACGGAACTGCAAAAAGTTGATCAAACTTTACGAGATATCGGCCTTGGAAGTTTGGCCGACGAAGGTATAAAGGCCTTGAATCGAGCCGCCGAAGATGCAGTGAAGGAGTCAACTCCAATCTTTGTAGATGCTGTAAAACAAATTACATTTACCGATGCAAAAAATATTCTTCTAGGTCCAGATACCGCAGCAACATCTTATCTAGAAGCTAAAACAAACAACGCGTTGTACAGCAAATTCAATCCGGTAATTAAAAATTCTTTTGCAAAAGTTGGTGCCGATCAAATTTGGGCGAATATTATTAATAAGTATAATACTATCCCATTTGTCAATCAGGTGAATCCAGACCTTACCGATTACGTTACCAATGAAGCCCTAAAAGGAGTTTATACCATGATAGGAGTAGAAGAAAAAAAAATCAGAACCAATATATCTTCCAGAAGTACTGCACTATTACGGCAAGTATTTGCATTACAAGATTAATGCGAATTTGAGCCAGTTTAATGGTCAAATTAATTCGTAATTGATTAACAGAGTTTTAACCAATAATTAATACTGTTTTGCATCTCACTATAGTAATTTTACAAAAAATTATAGAGTGCTATGTTTGATTGGCTCAGAAAAAAAGATGAAATAGAAATATTGAAGTACCGATACAAGGAGTTGATGAAAAAGTCCTTCAAATTAGCACTTACAGATAAGAAGCGAAGTGACTTAGCCAAGGAACAAGCTCACGATATACTCGAAAAGATTCAGTATTTAAAAATGAAAATCGCCGACAAGTAGTTAGTCCAAACTACGAAAATATTTGAATGCGTCCTTAAGACGTGATCCATACCAACTAAAATATTCTCCATTTACTAATTTTACGTCTACACCTAATTTATGTCTAAGACTAAGTACGTCCTTTTCTTTAAAAGGGAAGGGTTCGCTAGATAATAAAATTACTTCGGCTTCCCGTAATATCTCTAGATCTACCGCAGGATATCGACCGGCTGCGCCAGGCACAATGTTTACTAACTTGTTTAATTGAAGTAGAGTATTTATAAACGTATTCTTTCCGGCGCACATATACGGATTTTTCCAAATCAAATAGGCGACCTTCTTAATATCCCTATCCTCCATAATTGCCAGAAATTTTTTCATTTCGGTATTGATATCTTCAATAATATATTCGGCCTTTGCAGAAGAGTCAAACATTTTTCCAAACGCCTGAATCATTTCCAGGCAGTCTGAAATGTTTATTACATCACTTACCCAAACCGGTGCGATATTGTCTAAAGCTGAGACCATTTGTTGCGTATTCTCTTCTTTATTGCAAAGAATTATATCCGGTTTGAGATCAATAATTTTTTGATAATTCACCTCCTTAGTACCTCCTACTACAGTCTTTTCCTTTCTCAGATCGGCAGGATGGACACAAAACTTAGTTATGCCAACAATTTTGTCTCTCAAACCTAAATCTACGATTAATTCGGTTTGGGATGGGACTAAGGATACGATTCGTGTTGGTGTCTTTGATAAGCTAACAACTCTGTTTAATTGATCGTGAAAAATCATCTTAGCAGATTTGTTATTGAGAAAGTATTGCCTGCATTTTTTGCTGTAACATTTTCGCAGACTTCGCAGCAGCATCAGCATAATCAACACCGTTAGATGCATACAAAATTCCGCGAGAAGAGTTTACTAATAAGCCTACATCTTTAGTCATCCCGTATTTGCATACATCTTCAAGACTTCCTCCTTGTGCTCCAACTCCAGGAACTAAAAGAAAACTATCAGGGATTATATTTCTGATATCGCTTAGAAATTCAGCTTTTGTAGCTCCTACAACATACATCAGGTTTTCACTGTTTTTCCATTGTTTAGCAGTCTGTAACACACTCTTATATAGTTCGGTATTGTCTAATTGCTTCGTTTGAAAATCGAAAGCTCCCTCATTGGACGTTAGGGCCAATAGTATAGTATGCTTTCCTTTGAAAGAAAGAAAAGGTTCAACAGAATCTTTACCCATATATGGAGCAACCGTAATTGAATCGAATCCTAAATGCTCTAAAAAGGCTTTGGCATACATAGTAGAGGTATTTCCTATATCTCCTCTCTTAGCATCCGCTATTGTAAAAAGTTCGGGATAGTTCTCATTCAAGTATTTAATCGTCTTCTCAAGTGATTTCCAACCCTTCACCCCATTTGCCTCATAAAATGCAGTGTTAGGCTTATAGGCCACGGCTAAATGATGTGTTGCATCAATAATTTCTTTATTAAAGGTGAAGATAGGATCCTCCTCGTCTAATAAGTGTGTAGGTATCTTTTTTAAATCGACATCAAGGCCAATACATAAAAATGATTGCTTTTTCCTAATTTCTGAAATTAATTGCCTCGTTGTCATAAAATTCTACGCTGGATCAAGAAACTTAGAAAGTTTCACCTGTTTCTTTTAACTTTTCAGTATTACTTACGAGTTGTAATTCATCGATGATCTTTTGAATATCTCCATCAATAATATTGCTCAAATCATAAAGAGTAAGGTTAATTCTGTGATCTGTAACACGTCCCTGAGAATAATTATAAGTTCTAATTTTTGCACTCCTATCCCCGCTTGTTACCATAGACCCACGTTTTATTGCATCTTCCGCCTGCTTCTTTGCTAATTCCATATCGTATAGTCTGGAGCGAAGTACTTTAAACGCTTTCTCTTTGTTTTTATGCTGAGATTTTTGATCCTGACATTGAGCAACAAGACCGGTTGGTTCGTGAGTTAATCGTACAGCAGAGTAGGTAGTATTAACCGACTGCCCTCCAGGTCCGGAAGAACAGAAAAAATCTACACGCACATCTTTTGGATCGATTTCCACATCAAACTCTTCGGCTTCAGGAAATACCATTACCGTTGCGGCACTGGTATGAACTCTACCCTGCGTTTCGGTTTGTGGCACACGTTGCACACGATGCACTCCGGCCTCGAATTTTAATGTTCCGTAAACATCTTCACCCTCGATCTCGAATTGAATCTCCTTATAACCTCCACTCGTTCCTTCACTAAAATCGACCACACTTGTTCTCCAACCTTTATTTTCGCAATATTTTGAATACATTCTGAAGAGGTCACCTGCAAAAATACTGGCTTCATCCCCGCCGGTTCCAGCTCGAATTTCCATGACTGCATTTTTGGAGTCTTCGGGATCTTTCGGAACTAACAGAAACTTTATTTCGTCTTCTAATGCGGGAATCCTGTTCTTTGCTTCATCCAACTCCATTTTGGCCATTTCAACCATTTCTGCATCACTCCCGTCTGAAATAATCTCTTCCGCTTCGTTAATACTGTTGGTTAGTTGAATATACTCCTCTCTTTTATCCATAAGAAGTCTTAGATCCTTGTACTCCTTATTAAGTTGCACGTATCTTTTTTGATCGGTGATTATATCGGGTTGGATAATAAGATCGCTTACCTCATCGAAGCGTTGCTTTACTATTTGAAGTTTCTCTAACATAAAAGGATTATAATTGAAATACCTGCTGACAGGAGGCAGATGCAAATTTACAATAATTTAGTTGAATTAATTCTTGTAATAATTGAGTGAAATGATAGAATTTTGAGAATTTAAAAGCTCACAAAATACATGCATTTTGAAATCGGTAAGTATATTTAATTCTAAAAAACTAAAATCACCTCTCGACGTTGTCATCAATGAGGTTAATACACAAACTCTCCATAAACTGATTTGATAGTGAGTTTTTTTTCTTCGGAAGCTTCTACCCTACCAATAATTTGCGCATCAACATTGAAGGATTCAGAAATGGAAATAAGATCTTCGGCGACTTCCGCAGCTACATATAATTCCATACGATGCCCCATATTAAAGACTTGATACATTTCCTTCCAATCTGTTTTACTTTCAGTCTGAATCAATTTAAATAAAGGTGGAACTGGAAACATATTATCCTTAATAATGTGTAGTCTTTCAACAAAATGAAGAATTTTCGTCTGTGCCCCTCCGCTACAATGAATCATTCCATGAATATCCTTGCTCCCGTATTTAGATAGTATTTTTTTGATGATCGGTGCATACGTTCTGGTGGGTGATAATACTAATTTTCCGGCATTCAAAGGGCTTCCCTCCACTTTATCTTGTAATTTTTTTGATCCTGAATAGACCAGATCTTCCGGAACTAAATGATCAAAACTTTCTGGATATTTAGATGCCAGATAATTATCGAATACGTCATGGCGTGCAGAAGTTAGTCCGTTACTTCCCATACCCCCATTGTATTCGGTCTCATAACTGGCCTGACCATATGAAGCCAGACCAACAATTACATCGCCTGCTTTTATATTTGCATTATCAATCACCTCACTCCGCTTCAATCTCGCTGTAACGGTTGAATCTACGATAATTGTTCTAACGAGGTCACCTACATCGGCGGTTTCACCTCCGGTAGAAAAAATAGAAACTCCAAATTTGTTAAGTTCAGTAATTAACTCCTCAGTACCATTAATTATGGCTGAGATAACATCACCTGTAATCAGATTTTTATTTCTACCTATCGTGGAAGACAATGTAATATTATCGACGGCTCCAACGCAGAGAAGATCATCAATATTCATTATTAGGGCATCCTGAGCAATTCCTTTCCAAACAGAAAGATCACCGGTTTCTTTCCAGTACATATATGCCAAGGCAGATTTAGTACCGGCCCCATCGGCATGCATAACCAGACAATAATCTTCATCACCTGTGAGGTAGTCTGGGACAATTTTGCAAAATGCCTTTGGAAACAAACCCTTATCGACGTTCTTTATAGCATTGTGAACATCTTCTTTACCTGCGGAAACACCACGTTGGGTATAACGTTTTGAAACTTCTTTACTCATGTTTAATACTTAGAGCGGTAAAAATACGCACTAAAAAAACGTCCTGAAAATTCAGGACGTTTTTTTAATAATACTCGTTCTTAAAATTTATTCCCAATCGGGCATACTGGCTTGACTAAATAGTTGATTATCGTCGTTAGTCTGACCGAAATCAATAGAATATATCTCAGGGACTGAGTTTAAGTTATTACCTCTACGTGTAAAGATAGCACCACCTTCGGTAGGTGAAAATCGCACTTCCAGATCGTTTTCACCGAGAGTAACTTCAGTTTCCACTTCTCTGAGTGTCATGCTAGGAATATCAAAGGTGAAAATTCGGCTTTCGAAAATTCGGTAAATTGAATTTTCGGAACCGGATTTATCTTTAGTAAATAAAACCTGATTGCCATTTGCAGATAAATTAATGCTACCCGCAGCGCCCATTTCTCCTTCCTGAATTATGGTTTCTTCAGAATAAGTGGAAATTCTGAAAGTGAATATTCTAACATTATATCCATTTAGATCATTCGTTTTTATCAGTAACAGATCATTATCAAAATCGGATACATCGACTTCAGAAATAAATGAACCATCAGGAGTTATATAAGGAACACCAGTACCTCCTGCATCCGCATCTACAATGTATAGAGTGTCAAAATGTGGATAAATAATTTGACGACCATTATTAGTCCATGCGAAATTGAGTTGGTCACTTTTGAATCCTGCAATAGGAAGAGTCGTTGTCACCTGATGCACATCAGTACCATCGAGATTCATTGTAAAAATATGTGTTTCTCCACCCACGGTCCTTAAAAAGGCTACCTTATTTACTATATTGTTCCTTCGAGGCTTAAAACTATTCGTATTTTCATCGGTCAGCTGCAATAAATTCACATCGATAGTTCCACCAGTTCCTATAACATTATCTTCGTCACCTGAAAAAATAACATTATTGCCATTTATCTTTTTCACTAATAGAAATGGATTATCAGGAGCTGTTAGGGTTGTAAACTCTCCAATAACAGAGCTTACAGGATCATTGAACTCATCCATCACAGTGACTTGCCAAAAGTAATTTGTAGCGAGTTGTAAATTACTTACTACTTGCGTGGTGTCTTGCCCTGTTTCAAAAAGTTGCATCTCATTGGTAGTACCATTCCGAAGATCTAACGTATATGTTAGCTCATCATTTTCAGGGTCTGACGAGTTCCAAATAAATTCTACCTCTAAAAGAACATCGGTTGCATTGTCTTCCGGGAAAATTAAATTGGGTATGGTGGGTGATTGATTGTTCGAATTTGACCTGTTAAGTTCGAAAGCCACATTAGAAGTAGCGTCTTGAGTAACAGTAACCGACTCAAATCCGGTAACATAACCCGTTATTTCAGCCTGAACTGAATAATCATCTACATTGACGTTACTGATTGTAAAAGCGCCATTGGCGTCTGAAAAGGCAGTACT
>CBDUGY010000096.1:0-11276 GCA_965367015.1 uncultured Ulvibacter sp. | reverse complement strand
AAGGCCAAGGAACAAGTTCAATAACTGTTCGATGGGAATTTGAAGAAAGCGGCTTAGTAACCGTTACTGAAAGCAATGATGAATGTTCAAGTCTTCCCGTAAATCTCGAGGTACAACTATCTATAGCTGATATTCCAGAAAATATATCCATTGCCCGACTATGGAATGAAATGTTACTTGAAGCCATTAGAAATGATTTCGCCAGACCCACAGTTCATGCCCGCAACTTATTCCATTCAAGTATAGCCATGTACGATGCCTGGGCTATTTATGACAATGAGGCAAGACCCTATTTAATTGGAAACTCTGTTCATGGTTTTAGCAGTGAACTTCTTGAATTTATCCCTACGGAAAGTATTGCAAAGTCGCGAAGAAAAGCGATGAGTTATGCAATGTTCGTTTTACTGAAATATCGTTTTCAAAACTCCCCTGATGTAGATAAAACCTTCCAAAAGTTAGATTTTTTAATGGCGCAGTTAGGTTACGATACTTCCTATATTCCTATTGAATATAAATTCGGAAACGCAGCCGCCCTCGGAAATTACATAGCACAAACTATTATTGAATACGGCAGCATCGATAATTCCCGAGAAGCTACAGACTATGATAATGCTTTTTACGAACCTGTTAATGAAGCCATGGCACCGGCCAATCCTGGCAATGCCCCTTTAATAGATCCCAATAGGTGGCAACCGCTTATTCTTGAAACATTTATAGATCAAAGTGGTAATGTGATTGAAGGTACCACTCCCGAATTCCTCAGCCCTGAATGGGGATCGGTGCTACCTTTTGCGCTTACTGAAGATGAACGAACTACTGAAATCCGAGACGGTAATACGTACACTCTCTATCATGACCCGTCTGCACCACCATATTTGAATACCAATTCACCAACTTCTTCTTCCGAAGCATATAAATGGGGATTCTCATTGGTTTCTGCATGGGGAGGGCACAATGATCCTACGGATGGGGTGTTCTGGGACATTTCACCGAACAGTATTGGAAACCTTGAAATTTCGACCTTCCCAAATACATTTGAAGATTATCCCAATTTTTACAATTTTGACGAAGGTGGAGACCCCAGTCCAGGTCATGCTATAAATCCGAAAACTAATGTGCCCTACGAATCACAAATCGTTCCTCGTGGCGATTACACCCGTGTTTTAGCCGAATTCTGGGCAGATGGACCGGAATCTGAAACTCCTCCCGGGCATTGGTTTACCATACTCAACTATGTAAACGATAACCCCTTGCTTGAAAAAAAGTTAGGCGGCGAGGGTGATTCATTGGATAATCTGGAATGGGATGTGAAGTCATATTTTATTTTAGGGGGTGCAATGCACGATGCCGCTGTAAGTGCATGGGGAATTAAAGGGTGGTACGATTATATTCGCCCCATTTCAGCAATTAGATATATGACAGACCTCGGTCAAAGTACTAACCCGAGTCTATCAAACTACCACCTGGGTGGAATTCCTCTAAGACCCGGATTCGTAGAAATAGTAACCGAAGGAGATCCGCTTGCCGGCGCGCTCAACGAGCATGTAGGTAAAATTAAAATTTATACATGGAAAGGTCCAGATTATATTGATGATCCATCCACAGATCAAGCCGGAGCAGGTTGGATTCTCGCACAGGATTGGTGGCCCTATCAGCGTCCGACCTTTGTAACCCCACCATTCGCCGGCTATGTTTCGGGGCATTCAACATATTCAAGGGCTGCAGCGGAGGTTCTTACAGCCTTAACCGGAGATCCCTATTTTCCGGGAGGTTTAGGAGAATTTATAGCAAAACAGAACGAATTTTTAGTATTTGAAGAAGGACCTTCCGTAGATATAAAATTACAATGGGCAACCTATCGCGATGCGTCCGATCAATGTAGTCTTTCCCGAATTTGGGGAGGAATACATCCTCCGGCAGATGATATTCCGGGAAGAAAAATTGGTGAACTAATAGGAAAAGAAGCTTTCAGTTTTGCTGTACCTTATTTCAGCGGAAAAAATTCAGAAATTAATTATTCCGAACGATTTATATTTCCTAATCCAACTAACAATGCTTCTATCTACGTGACCAATACTGAGGCGAATGAATCTTTTAAATTGTTTGATCTTCTAGGAAGACAAATAAAACTTATTGAAAAGACTTATAACGAAGAGACCAGAGTAACCTTATTAAGATTTCCTGAAGGAACAGCTAAGGGTGTTTATATCTTAAAAATGGAGCCCGATTCGAAAACCATAATTATCGATAAATAAATACTATTTTTTAAGTTTTACTGAAGCTCTGCGTTGCAACATTCGTTTTATTTCGTTCAATTTCATAAGGGCTTCAACCGGCGTGAGAGTATCGATATCTAAATCGAGTATCTCGTCTCTCAATTCCTCTAATAATGGATCATCTAATTTAAAGAAACTTAGCTGCATTTCCTCTTTTGAAATCGCCTTCATCTCATCTGTTAATTCTTCAGAAGAGTGTGATTTTTCGAGTCTTTTTAAGATTTTGTTGGCTCTGTTCAGCACCGGCTGTGGCATACCAGCCATTTTTGCTACATGAATTCCGAAGCTATGGTGCGAACCTCCCGGTACCAGTTTCCGAAGAAAAAGAACATCATCTTTTAATTCTTTAACTGAAACATTATAGTTTTTTATGCGAGGGAAAGTCTCCGTCATTTCATTAATTTCGTGATAATGCGTCGCAAATAAAGTCTTCGCACGTGCCGGATGTTCGTGCAAATATTCACTAATCGCCCACGCAATCGATATACCATCATAGGTACTGGTACCTCTTCCTATTTCATCCAAAAGAACCAACGATCTCTCTGAAATATTATTTAAAATACTGGCTGTTTCGTTCATTTCGACCATAAAGGTTGATTCCCCCATCGAAATATTATCACTTGCCCCTACTCGGGTAAAGATCTTATCTACACAACCCATCCTCACTGCCTTTGCAGGAACAAAACTTCCCATCTGCGCCAACAGTACTATAAGTGCTGTCTGACGTAAAATTGCTGATTTACCGCTCATATTTGGTCCGGTAATCATGATGAGTTGTTGGTTATCTCTATCCAAAAAAACATCATTCGCAATATAAGGGGTATCTGGTGGTAATTGTCGTTCAATTACAGGATGACGCCCTTCTTTGATATCGAGGTCGTAGGTTTCGTCGAATAAGGGACGTGTATAATTGGAGGTCTTCGCCATACTAGCAAAGGAGCACAAACAATCTAACTCGGCTATCAGGCTCGCATTCTTTTGAACGGAGTTTATGAATTGCAACATCCATTGAACCAGTTTAGAGAAAATCTCCTGTTCCAGGGCCATTATTTTTTCTTCAGCTCCTAAAATTTTTGTCTCATATTCCTTGAGTTCTTCTGTAATATAACGCTCTGCACTTACCAAAGTTTGCTTGCGTATCCACTCCTCAGGAACTTTATCTTTATGTGTATTTCTTACTTCAATATAGTAGCCGAACACATTATTGGACGCGATTTTTAAAGACGTGATGCCGGTACGCAATGTTTCGCGTTCCAGCATTTGATCTAAATATTGCTTTCCGCCGGTTGAAATTGCCCGAAGCTCGTCTAAAGCCTCCGAGAATCCGGGTGCCACGGCCTTACCTTTTAAAATGTTTACTGGTGATTCTTCATTTAAGGTCTCCTTAATTTTATTACGAAGTACTTCACAATCTAAAAGTTGTTCACCAATTATTTTAACTGATTCATTTTTAGCCAAAAGCGCTTGTGCCTTGACTGGTACCACGGCCTCCAACGAGTTTTTTAACTGAATCACCTCACGAGGATTAATCTTTCCGGTAGCAACTTTTGAAATTAACCTTTCGAGGTCTCCAATTCTCTTTATATTCTGCTGAATCTTATCGAGAACACTATCATTATCTAACAAATAACTTACCACCTCATGTCGTCGTGTGATCGCATCTACATTTTTTAAAGGTAAAGCCATCCAACGTTTCAGCATACGTCCTCCCATAGGAGATATCGTCTTATCGATAACATCAAGTAAGGTTACAGCGTTTTGCTGATTTGAGTGATATAATTCCAGATTTCGTATGGTAAATCGATCCATCCAAACATATTGGTCTTCGGCAATACGCGAGATTCGAGCGATATGCTCAAGGCGGTTGTGATGGGTCTCTCCTAAATAGTGTAACACTGCACCAGAGGCTATGATACCTTCAGCTAAATGATCTACTCCAAACCCTTTGAGGCTTTTGGTTTTAAAATGCTTATGAAGTGTCTCTAAGGCATAATCATTCTGAAAGACCCAATCGTCGAGGTAGAAAACATTAAAATTATCGCCGAATGTTTCTGAGAAAAGTCTTCTTTTTTGCTTGCTAAAAAGTACTTCTGAAGGATTAAAGTTTTGCAACAACTTATCGATATACTCTGCAGAGCCTTCCGAAGTAAGATATTCTCCGGTCGAAATATCCAAAAATGAAACACCAATTGTTTTGCCTCCAAAATGAATCGCAGCCAGAAAATTATTGGATTTAGACTGAAGTATATCGTCGTTTAGAGCGACTCCGGGGGTGATTAATTCTGTGACCCCACGTTTTACAATCGTTTTAGTTTGTTTCGGATCTTCAAGTTGGTCACAAATCGCGACCCGACACCCGGCCATAACCAATTTAGGCAAATAAGTATTTAAAGAATGATGCGGAAAACCCGCCAGTTCAACATGGTCTCCACCATTATTTCTGGCAGTAAGTGTGATGTTTAAAATTCCTGCAGCCCTCACGGCATCCTCCCCAAAAGTTTCATAGAAATCGCCCACTCGAAACAGCAACAAAGCATCTGGATGCTTCGCTTTTATTGCGTTGTACTGCTTCATTAAAGGGGTTTCTTTCTTTGCCATAAATCTACCTAAGAAGAAAGGAATCTTTTAAATTAAATATAATATTCTGAACCAGTAAAAATAACTAAAATGTCTCCTTTTATTAAATTTTTCAATACCTAAGTTATTGAGTTTTATTAACAAGAATCGCTTTAATCTTACTCTTACTTCTGCCTAACTCGTCCCAGACAAGTTGGCATTTTCCCTTGAAAGGTGCAGAAACTTTAGATTTCCCATGGAAAACCTTTATTTTTGAGGCTGAAAATCTGCAATGAAACATCGAAAACTTAAAAATAGCGAGCTCGATCGCATAAATCCTGAAGAATACAAGGCTTCAGCAAAAACACCGCTAATCATTGTCCTCGATAATATCCGGAGTTTAAATAATATTGGTTCTGTCTTTCGCACAGCCGACGCATTTTTAATTAAAAAAATATATCTCTGCGGAATTACTGCTACCCCACCACATAGAGATATACAAAAAACGGCACTTGGAGCGACCGAATCTGTGACGTGGGAATATGCTGAAAGCACTATCGATGTGGTTAAACAATTACAGAGTGAAGGTACTTTTGTAGCTTCTATCGAACAAGCAGAACTTGCGGTTTCATTGCAGGATTTTTCAGTGCAAAAAGAGCTTACTTATGCCTTGATCTTCGGTAACGAAGTAAAAGGTGTACAACAGGAAGTGGTTAACGCAAGTGACGCTGTAATAGAAATCCCGCAGTTTGGCACAAAACATTCGCTTAATATTTCAGTGAGCGCCGGGGTTGTAATATGGGATCTTTTTTCCAAGCTGCGGCAAAAGAACTAAATTCGCTACTTCCACTTAATCCCTATACCAATGATTCGTATTACGGTACTTTCTCTAATTGTCTTATGTTTTCTCCTTAGCGGATGTAATAAAGATTCAAATACTACAGATGATACGAGTCCGCCATTGCTAATTGTTGAAACGGTAGATCCCGTCTACACCGGAGGAATCACAGCATTATTAAAGGGTGAGATAGGTGTTGACTTCAGTTTTGAGATACTTCAAAGAGGCTTTGTTTACGGTATTGAACCTCAACCGACGCTCGACGATAATGTTATTGTAGTAGATGGGACAACAGGGGTGTACAGCGAAACAGTTTACGGCCTTTCTATTAATACCAATTACTATGTGAGAGCCTTCGCGATTTATTCAGAAGGTACAATTTACGGGGAATCGAAACAGTTTACAACCACCGACTTTAATTACATCTTTACCAAAGATTTTATCTGGCCTACCATTTTACACAGCCCTCAAAATGATTTGGTCTATATCTTTCATAAACCGTTAGATGCTACCGGGGGAAATTCAAATTATACTATTTCCGCCTTTAACTATACCTCTGCACAAATCGTGGCCGAATATCAATCGGGAGCAATTTTGAATGGTGAATTACCGCATTCGATCGGGAACTACAACTCACAGTCTGAGCTATACATAGTCGATTATAATTCGATTAGAATTTTAAATGCTACTCTCAATGAAATCGCAGAAATAACGATTAGTAATGACGCTCAAATAACCGACGTCCAATTACGAAACAATCTACTGTTTATTGCTACTGCAACTACTGCGAACTCTCAAGGAGCATTATTAGTCTATAACCGAGACAATTTAAACCTGCTTTCTTCAGAAGTAAATTTCAGTACCATCGACCGAATGGAAATATATCCTAAGCCTAACTCTTCGAATTTAATCTGTGCCGCATTCACAAGAGCGACATCCGGTTTTAACGCCTACGAAGTAGAATTTACACCACAGGGAACAGTTGTCACTACCCAAGGATACAGTTTCTTGCCTGCAGGAGGAATTAGACCTCTCCGTTCTAACGATGCTATAAATCATTTAATTAAAGGGCAGTATATTTTTGAAAAGGGTGATTTAAATGTTTTTAATGCTCCTATCAATAACGGCCTACAACCTGAAGATTGTCGATTAAATGAAGATGGCTCATTGTTGTTCAGCATACAAAGAAATTCCCTAATTGAGGTTTATAACACATCAAATTTTAGTCTGCAAGACAGTATACAAACGCGTCCGGAGTATACCAATAGAGCCCTATTTGTAGATAACGGGGAGGCAATTATTCTTCATTGGGATTTCAATTCTAACAATCCGTCACAATTGTTTTTTACTAAATATCAACTTTAGAATTAACTAAGTTCAACCAATAATTTCTTTTAAGATTGAAAGATAATCGCTGCGATTTTTTATAAAATCCAATTCCGATATATCAATAATCTTAATATTATCGTTATGTTGTGTTTTTATAAATTCAAGATATCCATCGTTGATCTTCTGCAAATACGAAGCTTCAATTCCCTTTTCATACTTCCGACCTCGGCTCTTAATGTTCTCTAAAAGGCGATCAGTATTTTGATACAAATACACATAGATATCCGGCTTGGGAAGTTCCTTATGCATCAAATGAAACAATTTTTTATACAAATTGAATTCCTCATCCTGCAGAGTCACCTTTGCAAAAATTAAGGATTTATAGGCGTCATAGTCGGCAATAACACAGTCTTTAAATAAGTCGAATTGAGTAATGTCTTCCAATAATTGCTGATATCTATCGGCTAAGAACGACATCTCTAAAGGAAATGCATAGCGCGACTGATTTTCATAAAACTTGGGTAAAAAAGGATTGTCTTTAAATCGTTCCAAAATAAGTTTAGCGTTGAAATCATTTGCTAATTGAGCTGCCAAACTCGTCTTACCAGCACCAATATTACCCTCAATGGCGATATAATTGTACTTTGATAACTGGTAGTCTTTTCTTGGATTCCGTAGCCATTTAGATTGCTTCACAATTTCGCTGCGATCTTGTGTTTCTGACAATAATTTTATGACATTCTTTTGAAACTTTGGATGAATCAACTTCGAGTTTAATTCTGCCAACGGCTGTAAAACGAATTTTCTATTTTGTATTTCTGGATGCGGAATTGTAAGACTCTTTGTCTCCTTTATAAGCTCATCTACCAAAAGTATATCAATATCTATAGGCCGGGAAACGTAGATATCAGACTTCTTCCGCTCGCGCCCTAATTTCTTTTCTATAAAAGGGATTTTATCCAGGAGTTTGTTCGGAGTCAAATCACTATGTACCAAAAGCACACAGTTCAAAAAGTCTTCCCCCTCAAATCCCATAGCCGGGCTTTGGTAGACCGCCGAAATTTTTGAAATACTCCCTATATGCTCGAAAATTGCATTTACCGCTTTTTGCAGATAATCAAATTTGTTGCCCTGGTTGCTGCCTAAAGAAAGATATATGTTCTGCAATGGTTCTTAAAAATCTTGTTTTAACATTAAGACGAAATTAACGAAAAGAAAATGACTGACCAGTATATTTGTATGGAATAGGAAATTTAGTGACGCAACTAAGTATTAAAGACCGATTATTGGCACAACGCATCTACTTGATTTTAGGTGCATTGTTTATTGCATCACTTGTAGTTTCAAACCTGATATTTCAAAAGTTTTTTTACTGGGATTTCTTTGGAATCTATACTTTCGAAATTTCTGTGGGAATACTACCATATCCGGTCACATTTCTTATCACAGACATTATTAGCGAAGTCTACGGAAAGAAAAAAGCAAATGAAATTGTGACGGCCGGTATTTTTGCATCGTTCTTTTCATTATTGATAGTGGTTGTATCTGATGCCGTTCCTGCAACCGCATGGAGCCCCATTAATGACTCCTTATTTTCGAAAGTTTTTGGAGCAACCGCAATTGCAGTCTTTGCTTCAATGATGGCATATCTATTGGCACAGTATATAGATATCCAAATTTTTCACTTTTGGAAGCGCATTACGAAAGGCAAGCATCTTTGGCTTCGGAACAATTTCTCGACCTTCTTATCACAATTCGTCGATACGTTCACAGTACTGTTTTTGTTATGTACTTTCGGCAAAATTGATTGGTCACTTTTTACGGGACTACTTTTAAGTGGCTTCTTATTTAAAGTAATCGTTGCGGTTTTAGACACACCGTTTTTATATGCCGCGGTTTTTGCCTTGAGGAAAAAGTTTGATTTGCAAATGGGTGAAGAACTTGCCGAATCTGGATAAAAAATTATAACACTTAGTTAAGAAAATATAATATGAAAAAGTTTTTAAAAATAATAGGAATATTCTTGGCTGTAATACTCGTTCTACTAGCATTATCCCCTCTGTTTTTTAAGGGAACTCTGGAAAAATTAGTTAAGAAAACAATCGATAAAAATATAAATGCTGATGTCGCCTGGGGTAGTTTTGATCTCAGTCTATTTAGAAGTTTTCCCGATGCGGCGCTAACCATTAAAGACTTTAGTGTAATGAATCGAACGCCTTTTGCGGGTGATACACTGGCTTCCGGTGAACTTCTAAAGCTCGACATGGGCATAATGCAATTGTTTAAAGGCAGTGGCGACCCAATACAAATTGACGGACTCTTTCTGGACAAAGCATTTGTCAATATTAAAATTGATTCAATCGGACAAACAAATTACGATATCGCAATTAAAAGCGACGCCCCAATTACTGACGACGTGGAAGGTAATGAAGGTTTTACTTTTGACTTGAAGACTTATGAGCTTAAAGATTCACGAATTAATTATTTAGATGAAAGCTCTCAGACTTTTTTAGTTCTGAAAAATGTAAATCATCAGGGAACCGGAGATTTTTCATTATCCGAATCGCAACTTGATACTGAAACCAGTGCAGTAGCATCCTTAAAAATAGAGGATATAGAATATCTGAATGATAATATTATCTCCTTGGACGCGGTTTTTCAGCTAGATCTGGATAATCAAAAATATACTTTTCTAGAAAACGAGGCCAAAATTAATGAACTCCCGCTTACCTTCAATGGTTTTGTAAAGATCAATGAAACCAATAATGAAGTTGACTTAACTTTTAAAACTCCTTCTTCCGATTTTAAGAATTTCCTTGCAGTTATTCCGAAGGTATATGTAAAAGAAATTGACGGTGTAACTACCACCGGTAATTTTATCGTTGATGGAATGCTGAAAGGTATCGTGGACGATACCCATATTCCTACGATGGATATAAAAATTGAAAGCGACAATGCATCTTTTAAATATCCAGACTTGCCGAAAGCAGTACGAAATATTTCAATTGATGCGCGTTTAAAGAATGAAACAGGTTTTCTGAAAGATACCTATCTAAATATTGGTGGCATTACTTTTAAAATTGATGAAGAGATTTTTACGGCCAATGGAAGTATAAGAAACCTTACCGAGAACGCCCTCGTAAATCTCGCTCTCAAAGGAACATTGAATTTGGCGAACATAGAAAAAGTGCTTCCTATATCTCTTGAACAAGAATTAAGCGGAATCTTTAAAGCCGATTTCACTACGAATTTTGATATGCAATCTGTTGAAACTGAACAATACCAGAATATTAAAAGTAACGGGGTTGCCAGCCTTACTAATTTTACTTACACCGATGCTGCATTTAACAACCCAATAAAAATTGCCAATGCCGATGTGGCATTTAATCCGGGAAATATAAAACTGAATCAAATGGTTGCTAGTACCGGTGAAACCGATGTGAAAGCTTCAGGCACAATTCAGAATTTAATTCCGTGGATAATGGCGAAGCAGGATCTTAAAGGAAGATTTCTGGTTCAATCGAATACTTTTAACTTAAATGACTTCACAAGTAAGGATGCCAAAGCTTCGGCAGGAAATAATAGTGGTTCTAAAATTACTTCCGAAGAAGAATCGGTAAAAATTCCGGATTTCTTGGATGCCACCATAGATTTTACAGCAAACAAGTTAATTTATGATGATATAACATTGAATAATGCCAAAGGGACAGTTGGTATTAAGGATGAAGCCGCAACACTATCGAATGTTACGACTTCAGCATTTGGAGGGGATATCGCCTTTTCGGGAAATGTAAATACAAAAAATGTAACCCCAACCTTCGCGATGGATCTCGATCTTAAAAAAATCGATATCGCTCAATCTTTTGGACAACTACAGCTATTGAAGTTTTTTGCTCCTATCGCGAAAGCTCTAGAAGGCAGCTTGAATACAACTATAAAACTGCATGGGGAACTGGATGGAAGTCTTTCTCCGAAATTAACTACGCTAGCGGGAAATGCACTGGCGCAAATTATAACTGCCGAAGTCAATCCGCAACAAGCACCACTACTTAGTAAATTGGGAGAACAAATCTCCTTTTTAAATCTCGACAGATTAAGTTTAAGAGATGTAAGTACAGTCCTTACTTTTGATGATGGTAGAATCTCAGTGAAACCATTCGATTTCGATATAAAAGGAATAAAAATTACGGCTTCAGGAAGTCACGGACTGGACAAGAGTATTGATTACAATATAAAAATGGATGATAAAGTTGGTGGGGTTAGAATTCATAAATTTT
>CBDUGY010000095.1:0-11312 GCA_965367015.1 uncultured Ulvibacter sp. | reverse complement strand
TGGCACATTCGATGACGACCGACCAATAGAAGATTCATACAAATTGGTTGATCTATTAGACCAAATTGATTATAAGAATTATGAATTCAATATTTACGATGGTGACACCCATATTGTCATGAGAAACAGACAATGGTTACCACAAATGATTAATTTCTTTAATAAGAAGTTGAAATAATCAGATTGTGAATATTGATTGTACTTAGAAAATTTCAATTCTTGACTATGAAAAAAGCGATATCAATTCTATTTTTAATATTTCTATCACTCTCTATTATGAGTTTAGTAGTACGTCATGACGTCCCAGATGAGCAATATATAGCACTGGGTAAAAAATATCCTCAAATTTGTCATCTCTCAGATGGAGAAGCTACTTTAATAAAAGAAAATTGGATTGTTACAGCAGCCCATGTTGCAACACCATTAAGTGATGAAATAAAAAAGACATTAACTCCTGTGGTGCTTATTGATAATAAATCATACGAGGTAGAAAAAGTAGTTTTGCATCCAAACTTCGCAATGAGTGCAACATCTATTGAAAATGATATTGCTCTAATTAAGATAAAGGGAAATATTAAGCACATTTCTTTTGCAAAATTATATGATAAGCAAGATGAAAAAGGTCAAAAAATAACCCTCGTAGGAAGAGGTGATTTCGGTACTGGGTTAACAGGACCTCACAAAGTTGATAAAATTACCCGTGGAGCGACAAATAGAATAGATGAAGCCTCTGGCCAATGGATAAGTTTTAAATTCGACAGTCCGGATTCTGACAACACAACCGTATTGGAAGGTGTGAGTGGTCCCGGCGATAGTGGGGGTCCGGCATTTATTGACATCGATGGGATAAAATATATTGTAGCAGTTAGTTCCCATCAGCGAGGTAATGGAAAACCCGGAATTTATGGTGTCACTGAGTATTATACTCGAATAAGCCGTTATATTGCATGGATTGAAAACACTATTAAATAAGCTATTTACTATAACATTAAACCTGTACGACTGGCGTCGGTGGATAAATGAAAATATTTGCGGAAATAATTGTAAATTACTTTCATTATAATAAAATGAAACTAGTCAATGCTTCCAAATGGTTCGACACTCAAGCATACATTTCGATAAATTCAAGAACGCATATCTGCTAAGTACATACCCATGACCGCTAAAGAATTTATCACCACTTTAAAACTGATTGAGCAAGAATATCCTGGAGCAATCCCCAAAAGAGAAATTTTTTCTTTGGCAAAAGAGTTTCAAAATACCCCGGTGAAAGAAGTTGTAAAATTGCTAAAAGACCCAAATCATAATCACCGAATTGGAGCAATATCTATTTTAGATTGGAAAGCTCGAAATAAGAAGACTTCAGCAGAAGAAAAAAAAGCTATATATAGAATTTATATCGACAATCATAAATGGATTGATGATTGGGGCTTAGTAGATAGGGCTGCGCCTTATGTAGTTGGAGGATACTTATACAATCAGGACAGAAAACCGTTATACGATTTAGCTCATTCCTTAAATCCAATGGAACGAAGAACGGCAATTGTAAGTACTTACTACTTTATCCGAAAGAATGACATAGACGACACCTTTAAAATTGCAGAAATCCTAATTAATGATACCGATGAATATGTTCAAAAAGCTGTAGGTAGTTGGATACGGGAAGCGGGTAAGCGAGATGAAGCCAAATTAAAGAGTTTCATTACAAAACATGCCTCGAATATGCCCAGGATCACACTTCGATACGCAATTGAGAAATTCGACGAGGAAACTCGAAAATATTATTTGAATTTAAAGAAGTAAAGGCGAATGATGTTTGGAATGATTTTATACGATAGGTAGAGATTTTCGTACCTCTTAGTCCCTCTCTCCTTCTAGCCGAGTATTGGAGCTCCAAAAATTCGGGAGCTATCAAAAGAAATATAAAGAATAAAGTCTAACCCGCTTTAAAAAATATAGAAATTCGTCGTATTTGACATAAAAAATAAAAAATCATGATTAATAAGCTTATACTCTCCTTACTCTGCTTAGTTGTATTCACGACTCTTAGCAATTCACAATCTCTTGAGAACCTAAAAGAGATCAATAAAACCTGGGAAAAATTTTATCTGGCATTTGATTCTTTGAATTATAGACCAATGGCCGAGATTCATTCAAAAGATTTAGTCCGTATTGCCGGTGGCGAAACAATATCAGATTATGACAGCTATATATCAAGCTATAAAACACGGTTCAAAGTTGCCAGGGAACAGAATGCCATTAATAATATTTCATTGCGATTCTTTGAAAGGATCAATAATGATTCGACGGCGAGTGAACGTGGTATATACAGGCTAAAGATTTTAAATAAGCAAGGGACAGAACAAACTTACTTCGGGCAGTTTCACGTTATATTCAAAAAAGTAAACGGGGTGTGGAAAATAGTAATGGACTATGATTCTAATGAAGGTGGAACCATAGGAGTAAATGATTATAATAAAGCACAAGCAATAGATGATTTTAATAAATTCGTACGGAATTAAATTATATATAACATATCGCGCATATAAAATCAACGGAAAAATGAATCATACTTCGTATAATTATTCTTCTGTAATTGTTTAAATAGACCCTGCCAAACTTTACGCTGCGTTCAACACACATTAATATTGGATAATACCCAGATCACGGTTTGGGGATTGAGCATAGGCGATCGGCAGTCTGTATCTGAAATAGGTACAACTGGTTTTAAAATTCACTTCAAAAAATGCTCTATAACTTGGTTTACATCCCAGACTTAACAGGAGATGTAGTAGTACTCATATCTCGAACACAAATATATTTTCCATCTCGCTTCTGAAAGTACGACATGTAATTGCCGTTCTGTTTTTCTGTTCCGGAAGCATCGAATTCGGTCCATGAACCAATCTCAACAGCTGAGTTCCCTTCTGCAAATAAGTCCACAACCTTATAAACATTATAATTATCGGTTGTGTCTTTTGCCATATTATTTGCAATGTCGTCACGGATTGCAGCTCTGCCTGAAAGGGGTTGTTGATTTCGACTATAACTTATGGCATCTTCGCTGTAATAGGCAGCCACCGCATCAGGATCTTTCGCTTTTTCACCGGCTGCATAAGCATCTTCCAGTGCCTGAATTTCGACTTTGATATTATCCATATCAAGGACTTCTTCTTTTTCGTTATTTGCACAAGCTGAAAGAATTAAAGCCGATACTGCTAAAAATCCAAATAATTTAATGTGATTTTTCATAATTGTTCTGTAACTTATTGGTTAGAAGATAAATATACCACTTAAGTATGTAGAAATTGCGGTTAGTTGCTTTTTTATTTTTAACTATCAAAAGACAGTTGGACGACTCACAATAGTATCGAGAGCAGCCTAGGTGTAGCAACTTTCTATTTACATTAACCATTTATTTCTTGACTAAATTGTGTTCGGGGCATTTGCCCAAAATGTTAAATTAAATTCGAACGTTTTAAATTATCTTTAAACTGAAACAAGAATAAATAATGCATTCAAATTTATTGGAGAGATTATAAACTATGGATAAAAACATTACGCTTCAGCAAGGAATAGAGCAATTTTACACAAAGAATTTGAAGTATTTCTCTGAAAGAACCTATACTGAAAAGGGAAATGAATTTTTAAGATGTCATGATGTTGCACATGTTGTTTTTGGCTGTGACACAACGATTTATGGGGAGGGAGTTGTAAAATTATGGACCACTTTTGGAACCACGCTAAGTTTCTGGAATGTTATTACTGGTTATAATGAAGCTAACGCCTTTGAACTGTTTAGAATGTATAGTTTTAGGCATATAATTAAAAATTTAATGCGATTCTTTATAGTGATCCCTAAAGTATTAAATAGAGCGAACAGAATGAGCAAGCCTTGGCCTTTCTCCGATAATAAACAATATTTTAATACCCCACTTTCAGAAATACGAGAAGAATTTAACATTAAGGTGTTATCATAACGGCTTAAATTGTTGGAGATTTAACTGGTCAAATTGTTCGTTTCACCAATATAACTATTAATAGTTTAAGTTGTAAACTATGCCGTGAAACACGCACACAACACCTTAAGTTCTCCCCCCATATGTAATCAATATTCTAGTTTTCTAATTCTTTAACCATCTCTTTTGCAGTAGTAATATTTGGATTTATTTCTAAAGCCTTCTTGTATGCCAACAGTGCGGCTTCTCTATCACCTTGTTTCAATAAAGCCTCACCATAACTATCCCAACAATTACCAATTTGTGGAAATAATTCGGTATTTAACTTAAAGAGTTCAATAGCACGATCTATATCGTTTTTACCAAATAAGTAAGCATAACCAAGTTGATTCAGTATATCATCTTTGGGATCCGATGGGTGATAATTCGTTGTTAAATCTTGAAAATTATTTTTAACAAAATCACCTCCATTTTCCTCAAAAGCTATTCTAACGTTTTGTACTGCCGGTAATTTGGGTTCTTCTACTTCATTCCCTCTTATAATATCTAAGATTCCTAAAGCTAAATGCTCGGCTACGGGTTCGTCCATATTTGCAAATACAACTATTGATCTGTCATCACTTATAACTTGAAATAAGGCAGTATTAAATCCCTCAAAGCCTCCTGCGACGGAAGTTGCCTTACCATCGGGTAAAGTGCTTATCCATTGAAAGAATGGATCTTGGGATTTCATTGTTTTACTTAGTAGCACATCATCATAATAATATGACCTATAGAATTTCATTATATCTAAAGTGGTGGATAAAAAACCGCCATCAGGGTTAGGCATATCTTGCATGATTTTATTTTTCTCCAATTCTCCTAGTGGTGTATAGAAATATCCATTGGCAATACGATTCTCAAATCTTTCTAAGTTTTCAACATATGTATTTTTGAGTCCTAACGGTTCTATAATTCTGCTATTTACATTCGCAAAATAACTTTTCCCTGATACCTTTTCAATTATTGCGCCCAGTAAAACATATCCGGCATTTGAGTATTCATTTTCTTCACCTGGAGCAAATAACAATCGATATCCCTTCAACCTTTCTACTATTTTGTGTAAAGTTTTTTCTTGTTTGGGTAGCTCAAAATAATCCTCATGATGATAATCACCAAAACCAGATTCATGGTTTAATAGATGTTCTACAGTAATTCCAGCTACACGATTGTCTTGAAACCCGGGAACAAAGTTTATCAGTTTATCTGAGAACTTTAACTTTCCTTCTGATATCAATTGATTGACTACGATCATGGTGAATGTTTTGTTCATAGATCCAATATCAAACAACGTATTCACGGTGTTGGCAACATTCTTTTCTCTATCAGCAAGTCCAAATGCTTTATGATAAAAAGGATCTCCCTTTTCTGCGACCAATACTATACCTGAAAATATGCCTAAATCCATATATTGACCAACAAGTTCATCAATTTTCATACTGACCCTTTCTTCATTTAGGGAATTTGAAGTGTTTTGTGCATTACAACCAATTAAATGCAGTGAGGCGATTAGAACGAATACGTGTTTTTTCATTTTTTCATTGTTTAATTAAATCTTATACAAGATACAAACAGAACTAATCTCAAATTATGTAAGTTGTAAAAGGGCTCAAATAAGTGATATAGCACTAAAACAATGGGATAAGTTCACAAAATAGCTGTTTGGTAACAAGATACCAGCGATTCGTAACATCTTCCCGATCTGATTCATTCTTATTCTTAACTTTGTTCAATGAAAAAATATGTGTATGAAATTATTATTCACATCCTTTTTTGGGTTAGTACAACTTGGCTAATAACCTCTAGTCTCTCAATTACTGCACACGAAATAGAATTAATAAATGGTGAGGAAACGGTCAATATTGTAAGAGATAGCGGACTTGTTTATCAATTATTGATTTGTATCATCGTGTCTCTTTCGGTTTTCTACATCAATTCTTGGATTATTATTAAGAGCAAACAAAGTTATCAAAGAAAAACTTGGGGCATCCTCTTAACGCTTACTACGTTATTAATTATTGTATATGTATTGACGGAATTCCAAATCTTTGAGTCCATTCCACCTATTCCTAAACAAATTGCGTTTGGGGTTGCTATTTTTTACTTTTCCCTTTCTATAGCTTACAGTTTGATTAAAAAATCTATGCGAGACACCGAATATCTTCAACAATTGGTAATAGATAAAAAACAAGCAGAGCTAAACCTGCTTCGCAATCAATTACAACCCCATTTTTTATTCAATGCACTCAATAATTTATTGTCGATGGTGAATCCATCGGAAAACCCAAAACTTATAAATTCTTTCGACAAGCTGTCTCAACTTTTACGATTTTTAATAGAAGATAATAAAGCGGAAAAAATTACAATTACTAAAGAAATTGAATTCCTTAAGAATTATATTGAACTTCAAAAATTACGTTTCAATGAAGATGAATTAAACATAATATTCAATGTTCATGGCCAATTTAATTCTCAGAAAGTAGAACCCGGTTTATTTATTCCATTTGTAGAGAATGCGTTTAAATATGGCACAGAACCTGAAAAACCTGTAACAATTAACATCGAATTTGATTTATCAAATATAGATTCAATTAAATTTATAATAAAGAATCAAGTAATGATGTTAAATTCTAACGGAGTTGGTACAGGTATAGAAGTAAGTCGAAAACGCTTAGATTTAATTTACCCTGACAAACATAAACTGGCAATTTCGAAAGATGATGATTTTGTTGTACAATTAACTATTCTAACCCAATGAGAGCTATAATTGTAGATGACGAACCAAAAGCCATTGAACTAATTAAAAGGTATTTAGAGCTTTTCAATAGTATCGAATTGGTGGATACTTTCAGAAATGGTTTAAAAGCCTTTGAATTTTTATCAAAAGAGCCTGTAGATATAATTTTTTTAGACATCAACATGCCTCATATTTCGGGAATTTCTCTGTCTAAAATGCTGCCAGACAATATAAAGGTGATTTTTACGACTGCTTATTCAGAATATGCGGTTGAAAGTTATGAAATACAAGCTGTTGACTACTTAGTGAAACCAATAAGTATTGAGCGATTTACCAAATCAATTAGTAAGTTAATAGCCCCCCTCGCTACTCCTATAGGAGAAGAAAATAAGTTAATTATTGTAAAAAGTGGTTTTGAAACTTTTAGGTTAGAGAGTTCTTCTATATTCTATTTAAAAAAAGATGGGAATTATATGAATTATCATTGTATAAATCAGAATATATTGGCGCGAGAGACCATCCAAGAATCCATGGAAAAATTACCCGATACATTTGTCCAAACACATAAATCTTATATAGTGAATACCGATAAAATTATAAGTTATGGCAAAAATGTATTGAACCTTGGGAAAGAAAAGATCCTCATCAGTGACACTTTTAGGAATGAAGTAATTACACGACTAGAAAATAATCACGGGCGTTAAAATTAATATCATAACTCTTAATATAATATCAGCCCATTAATAAGACATATTTATGAAAAATATTATGGTTTATTTTATTCTATTATGTTTAATCTCATGTGGTAATGATGATGAAGCCCCCTGCAAAAATATGCCTGTTACTTTTACAAGTCTTGAAAATGAATATGGCTGTGTTAACACTAAGTATCAAACAGAAATTGGTTTATTAAATGATTTTGTAATTATTAGAAACCAGACAGAATTTAATAATCAAGTTTCGGGCACTTGTCAACCATTAATTAACTTTATGTCTTATGATCTAATAATTGGAAAGCAAAATCTAACTAGTGGAAACAGTTCAATTGACTATAATATTGTTGAAAATTGTGAAACTGAAAGTATTGAGATTGATGTAACATTTAATCAAAACTCAACTACAGAGGCGCCGAATTTAACTTATCACGTTTTATTACCTAAAATTGATAACAATCAAGAAGTTCTTGTGACTATTGAAATAAATTAGATGTCAATTACTAATCAGATTGAATCCACACACTCCGGCGATGTCCAAAAGTGCCAAATTAGCTCTTTTTTCGTTTAGTTTCACGTATCAACAATAACTAGCTACACTCATGATACAGGCTCGGAGTGATAAATTATTGAATCGGACACTGATCTGTTATTTTAAAAAAAACAGGTCTAATAACCTCTGAAAAATCTTTTATGCAATAATGAACGTATTATACCTAAGTGATTAGTAAATTGTACTTTTAAACAGTATAATCTTATTCAAACTTATACCTCATAAATGGACCAAACTGAATTCTTAGAAAAACATATTTTTACCGGTTTAGAAAATATGAATGACGGTTTCGATAAAGTAACTCCTCAACATTTTTCTGAATCGGATTTCGAAATTGTTCTTCAACGAGTTGAACATTTCGGAATTGGAATTTATAAAATTGAGACTTGGCTTAAAGGAGAATCTTTTGCAGTTGCGTCACACGAAGATGTCAGAAAAAAAGCGACGGACCCAAAATGGTACAAAAAAGCATTTTTAACCTTTAAATCACGTCAATCTGATCTCACATATTCGGCGACATATAAAGTCTCGAATAAACTTTTAGCGAGATAATATGCTATATAAAGTAATCTTCTAAGAAGGTTTCAACCCACCATAAGTATAAATATTTTCTGATATATTTATGCCATTTATGTTTCCTTTTTCGTTATACTTCAATAGTGAATCCAGGAAATACAATAGCCGACATAATACTTCTAATCGAAGTCAAATTCATTCAATCTGAACTACCTGAGTTTGACATCACGTCTTACTAATTGCAATGGTAAATATTACGTTATAAATCGCACGAATATTCCTTGGGATCGGTTTCCTTTAGCTATTTTAGTACCGCAAAAAACCATACTCTTAGAATACTAAATGGTAGCCAAACTATTAAATTATGGAAATCTTATTACTTTATTTCGGATTTATACTCGCAGCTTATGCTGTAATAGGTAATGATGTTATACAGACTTTAGGGACCTTTCTCACCTCAAATAACAAGACACATTGGTCTGTTCTATGGGCATATGCCTCAGTTATCTTATCGGCGACGTTAATCTACGGATGGTATTTTTACAACGGAGACGTGTCTTACGACAGATTAGATAAAATCCCGCTTCCCGATACGCTTATGTGGTGGCATTTAATTGCTCCTCTTACCTTGTTAGTAATCACACGATTTGGAATACCCGTGAGTACCACTTTTCTAATACTGAGTATTTTTTCCAGCCAACAGCTGATCGAAAAAATGATTATCAAATCGGTTTATGGATACGGTATTTCAGTAATTTCAGCATTCATTCTTTATCTTCTAATAGCTCAAAGATTTGAATCTAAAAAATCTCTTGATAAATTAGATAAAAACAAGCAAAAAAGGTTCTGGATAGTTGCTCAATGGGCATCTACTGCATTTTTATGGAGTCAATGGTTAATTCAGGACTTTGCAAATATATTCGTATTCCTTCCAAGAAAATTATCAGTCTGGGAGCTAGTTGGCTCTCTTTTAATAATTCTAACAATAATGGCTTATATTTTTAAAAATCGTGGTGGTAAAATTCAAGAAATTGTTAACCAGAAAGTCAACACAAGAAACATTCGCTCCGCAACAATAATTGACTTGTGTTATGGGTTAATCCTTTTTATATATGGTAATTATAACTCAATTCCGATGAGTACAACATGGACATTTATCGGTATTCTTGCAGGGCGTGAAATTGCAATAAATTACCTACTTAATAGAAATAAGCTTAAGAATTCATACAAACTAATTGCCAAAGATTTCGCAAAAGTAAATATTGGTCTCGCAGTAAGTATTTTCATTGTTTATTTAATTCAAGTTATTAAAACTATTAATTGAAAGTGGTAGTTCCCTGAAAATGTATTTAACTTGTGAAAATAATATACCTTAGTTCATGTAATTTTTACTGCTGGTCTGTGTTTACGTTAAATTTTCAATAGATTTAGGTCTTTGACGGTTAAAAAAAATGAATCACTCGCCAGATCACAACCTGCGTTGTGCTAACCCGCAATTTCTCATCTAAAATTGCCTGCTGACACTAACTAGAAAATTTAAGAAATGACAAGTTATATTAAGAAAAAAAAAGAGGATATAGGTCTTTCGCCAGATGACCTAATATTTCGAGGTGAAAAAAAAATTGATCAGGTGCTATTGCGGATTATTGATTTTGATGCGACTAATCTCACCGAAGATTTTGTAAAAACTGTAAGAGAAGTCAGCGAATTTCAACATAAAAATACAGTAACATGGATGAATGTCGATGGTCTGCACAACACTGCCATAATGCAGGAGATTAGCACCACTTTTGATCTTGATTCTTTGGTGATGGCTGAAGTTTTAAATACCGGAGCTCGACCGAGAGTTATAGAATATGACAACTGTACATTAATTACCATCAAAATGCTTCAGCACGATGATAAAACCAGTAATACAATAATCGAAAATCTAAGTTTAATTCTTACGAAGAGTGTATTAATTTCTTTTCAGGAGCGTAAAGGTGACGTTTTTGAGCCTGTTCGCGAAAGAATTAGAAAACAGAAAAAAAGAATTCGCAACGGGGGAACTGATTATTTGACGTTCGCCCTACTAGATATTGTTGTAGATAATTATCTCTATGTAATAAGCTTATTAGGGGAAAAAATTGAAACTTTAGAGGAAAATCTATTACTAAATCCGAATCAGAATATTATCAATGAAATTAATAATTATAAACGCGAACTAAATTTTTTGCGTAAAAGTATTAAGCCTGCCAAAGAGATGATTTTTTCTTTAGCTAAACTTGATTCCGATTACATTTCCGACAGTACCTATGTGCATTATAAAGAACTTGAAGATAATATAAGTCAGGCAAACGATGCTTCAGATGATTATCGAGAAATCTTATCCGATCAGTTAAATATTTATCATACTACGATAAGTAGTAAACTAAATGATATCATGAAATTTCTCACAGTTTTTTCAGTGATTTTTATTCCACTAACATTTATTGCGGGTATTTATGGAACTAATTTCGAATACGTCCCGGAACTCAGCTATAGGTATAGCTATTTTATAATGTGGGGATTAATGATCATTGTAGCACTTTTGATGTTACTATTTTTCAAAAAGAAAAAATGGTTTTAAACCAAGTTAATCGATAGATGATAAGTTATATTTTCTTCAGCATAATTCCTTGTGTTAGAGCAAACAAATAATTCTAATAGACTTGAAATCACATAATCCAAAAATGAACAAACTGCAAGTAGAAATTCGAGAGAAACTTCATACCCGAGAGGCGCGAAGAATTGAACAAATCTTGAAAAAAAAAGCA